>JARXAM010000026.1 GCA_029865845.1 Rhodoferax sp.
CCAGTAGACTGCGCCCTGCCTTGCAGACGGGCCAACTTTACACATGCTTTGCAATTTGGCGAGAACGGGTACGACTTGCTCCTGCCTGTGTGGGCCTATCATCAAAACAATGGGTGGTATGCACGGCCCGTGCAATTGCCCTTTTCTTCCTGACCTTGCCCTTGCTCCGCCCATGAACCATCACCGTGCCCATGTTGCACTTGCGTGCTCCGCCTTGTCTTTGATACTGCTGGCTTGCACCGGCAAATCGGAGCCTGCCGCTTCGTCGGCACCTGCCGGCAATGCGCCGGGCGCTGCCAACGCGGGTGCCGCGCCGCCTGCCAATGCGGCCCTAGCAACGCCCAGCGCACCCACCGGTGGCCCCGCCTCGGTGACGACCGTCAAGGCGCAAAAGAAAGACTTGGGCGTTACGCTCAAAGCCACCGGCACCGTGGTGCCCCTGAATGTGGTGGATGTGCGCCCGCAGGTCAGCAGCACCATCAAAGCGGTGCACTTCAAGGAAGGCCAGTTCATCAAGGCCGGTCAGCTCCTGGTGACGCTGGACGCCCGCACCGAGGAGGCCAATGTAGCCAAGGCTGCTGCGCAACTGGCCAAAGACACTGTGTCCCTGGCCGATTCCAAGCGCCAGTTTGAGCGGGCCAAGCAGTTGTTTGCCCAAAATTTTGTTTCTCAGGGTGCGGTGGATACGGCGCAGGCGCTGGTGGACAGCGTGACCGCCACGGTCCACGCCGACCAGGCGGCGCTGGACGCCGCCAAGGTCGCCTTGTCGTATTCGCGCATCGTGGCACCAGCGTCCGGGCGTGCCGGGGCAGTCAATGTGTTTGTGGGTAGCGCTGTGCAGGCCAACCTGACCAGCCTGGTCACCATCACCCAGCTGGACCCGGTGGGCATCCAGTTCAGCATTCCCCAGCGCAACCTTAGCGACGCACTGGCCGCGCTGAAAGAGGGCGCTTCGGTGAAGGCCACGCTGGCGGACGGCGGCGGCACTTTCCAAGGCAAGCTCCAATTTGTGGACAGCGCGGTGGATGCCAGCTCGGGTGCGGTCAAGGCCAAGGCGGTGTTTCCGAACAAAGACAGCAAGCTGTGGCCCGGCGCGTTTGTGGAAGTTCAGCAGACGGTTAGCACCTTGGTCGATGCGGTGGTGATCCCGGTGGCCGCCATTGTGCAGGGCGCACGCGGCACCATTGTGTATGTGGTGGAAGACGGCAAGGCGGTGCTCAAGCCCGTCAAGCTGGTGTACTCAGAAGCGGGCGAAGCGGCCGTGACCGGCATCCAAGCCGGCGATGCCGTGGTGCAAGAGGGTAAACAAAACCTGCGCCCCAATGTGCCGGTGGTGGAGCGGCCCCGGGAGAGCAAAGAGGGCAAAGACAACAAGGAGGGCAAAGACCAGCCCAAAGGCGGAGCGACCATGCCCGCTGAGCCCAAACCCGCTACCACGGACGCGGCCAAGCCATGAACATCTCTGAACTGTTTATCCGCCGTCCGGTGATGACGGTGTTGCTTAACCTGGCCATTGTGATGGCGGGTGTGATCGGTTTTCGCAGCATTCCGGTGGCCGCATTGCCCAGCTACGACACCCCGGTGATCAACGTTTCCGCCTCCTTGGCGGGGGCCAGCCCGGAGACCATGGCCACCTCGGTGGCGCTGCCCCTGGAGAAGCAGTTCCAGACCGTGCCGGGCCTCAAAACCATCAGCTCCACCAGCACCTTGGGGCAAACGTCGCTGACGCTGGAGTTTGAGGAGTCGCGCAACATTGATGCGGCAGCAGTCGATGTGCAAGCCGCGTTGCTGCGCGCCCAGCGCGCATTGCCTAGCGACATGAGCAACCCGCCGTCCTACCGCAAGGTGAACCCGGCCGATGCGCCGGTGCTGCTGATTGCGCTGCAATCGCCCTCGCTCTCGCCCGCCGAGTTGCAGGACTTTGCCGACCACTTGATCGTGCCCACCCTGTCCACCGTGGACGGCGTGGCCCAAGTCAACGTGTTCGGTGCCAAGCGTTACGCGGTGCGGGTGCGGGTGCAGCCGCAGGCGCTGGCGGCGCGCAATATCGGCCTGGACGAAGTGAGTGCCGCGCTCAGGGCGGCCAACGTCAATACCCCGGTGGGTACCCTGGAAGGCCCCAAGCAAACCCTGGTGTTGCAGGCCAACAAGCAACTGCGCAATGCCGCCGAGTTTGCCGACCTGATTGTCAGCACCAAAGGCGGCAACCCAGTGCGCCTGCGCGATGTGGCGCAGGTGCAAGATAGCCTGGAGTCGCTCAGGAGCTGGGCCACTTTCAACGGCGAGCCCTCCATTACGCTGGCCGTGCAGCGCCAACCTGGTGCCAACACCGTGCAGGTGGTGGACTCTATCCGCGCAGCGCTGCCCACCTTGCAAAGCCAAATGCCGGCCTCGGTGAAGATGACGCCGGTGAACGACCGCTCGCTGTCGGTGCGCGAAGCGCTGCACGACGTCACGCTCACACTCATTGGCACCATTGCGCTGGTGGTGTTGGTGATCTTTTTGTTCTTGCGCCGCTTTGTGGCGACCGTCATTCCCACTTTGTCACTGCCCGTGTCCCTGATTGGTGCCGTGGCCTTGCTGTGGGGCCTGAACTACAGCCTTGACAACATTTCCTTGCTAGGGTTGACGCTTGCCGTGGGCTTGGTCGTGGACGACGCCATTGTGGTGCTGGAAAACATCATTCGCCATGTAGAAAAGGGCGAAAACGCCTTCCAGGCGGCCCTGCGCGGTGCCCGCGAAGTGGGCTTTACCATCGTGTCGATATCGGTCTCACTGATCGCGGTGTTCATCCCCATTTTCTTCATGCCTGGGGTGATCGGCCTGTTGTTCCATGAGTTTGCGGTGGTGGTGGGCCTGTCCATTGTGGTGTCGGCCTTTGTGTCCTTGACGCTGGTGCCCATGCTGGCCAGTCGTTTCCTCAAAGACGAGGCCCACATGAAGCCGCCCGGTGCCGTGGTGCGCAGTTTTGAGCGGGCCTTTAACGCGACCCTGGCCGCCTACACCCGCTTGCTCGACCTTGCGCTGGCGCACCGGGGCGTGATTTTGGGTGTGGCCATTGCCACCTTTGTGGCCACTGCCTGGCTGCTGCACGCGATACCCAAGGGTTTTTTTCCGGAAGAAGACATTGGGCAAATCCAAGTCACTACCGAAGCGGCTGAAGACACGTCGTTTGCGGCCATGGTGGTCTTGCAGGAGCGTGCGGCAGAGATCATCCGCAAAGACCCAAACGTGGCCATGGTCAGCTCGTTCAATGGGGGCGGCGGTGCGCAAAACACGGGGCGCATGTTTGTGACGCTCAAACCCCAAAACGAGCGTGAGCCCATGAAAAAAGTGGTGGAAGGCCTGCGCAAAAAATTGCGCGGCGTGGCGGGCATCAACGTGTTCATGCGCCCCACCCAAAACCTGCAACTTGGCGGCCGCCAGAGCAAGGCGCAGTACCAGTACATCCTGCAAAGCATCCAGGCCGACGAGCTCGGCACCTGGGCCGGCCGCTTGCAAGAGAAGTTGCGTGCGGACCCTGCGTTCAGAGACGTGACCAGCGACTCACAACTGCGCGGCTTGCAGGCGCAGCTCAAGATCGACCGCGACCGCGCCAACTCGCTGGGCGTGTCGGTGGAGAGTATTCGCACGGCCCTGTTCAGCGCCTTTGGCGAGCGCCAGGTGTCCACCATTTACCTGCCCACGGACACCTACTCCGTCATCATGGAGGTCGCGCCCGAGGCCAAACAAGACGAGGGGGCGATCAACGGCATCTACGTGCGCTCCAGCCAAGGCGGCTTGGTGCCCTTGAGCAGCTTTACCACCGTGGAGCGCGCGGTGGGGCCCACCTCCATCAACCATGTGGGCCAGTTGCAGGCGGTCACGGTGTCCTTCAACCTTGCGCCCGGTGTAGCCCTCGGCGATGCCACCGCCAAAATTGACGCGGCGCGCGAGGCTATCCGTATGCCGGCAACCATCATCAGCTCTTACGGTGGCGATGCGGCGGTGTTCAAAGACTCGCAAGGCAGCCAGGCGGTGCTGGTCATCGCTGCCTTGCTGGTCATTTACGTGTTGCTGGGTGTGCTCTACGAAAGCTATATCCACCCCATCACCATTCTGGCGGGCTTGCCCTCGGCGGCGGCCGGTGCCCTGGCCACGCTGATGGTCTTTGGGCAAGACCTTACCCTGATTGCCACCATTGGCTTGGTGCTGCTGATCGGGATTGTGAAAAAGAACGCGATCATGATGCTCGACTTCGCGCTCGATGCGCAGCGCCACCAGGGCATGACGCCGGTAGAAGCGATTCGCGAGGCCTGCATCCTGCGGTTTCGCCCGATCATGATGACCACGCTGGCCGCCCTGATGGGCGCATTGCCCATTGCGCTGGGCTTGGGTGCCGGGGCCGAGTTGCGCCAGCCACTGGGCTTGGCCGTGGTGGGGGGCCTGCTCTTCTCGCAGGCCATCACCCTGTTCATCACGCCGGTGCTCTACCTCATGCTGGAGCGCTTCAGTGGCACCGGCCCCATCGTTACCCCTGAGCGCGCGCAGGTCGATGTTTAGTCGGGGGCCTGCGTCTGGGCCAGGCGCTTGGCGCGGGCCCGGATGTTGAGGGCCTCGACGGCCAGCGAAAACGCCATCGCCGCGTAGATGTAGCCTTTGGGGATGTCCTGATCAAACGCCTCGGCGGTGAGCGCCATGCCCACCATGACCAAAAACGCCAGGGCCAGCACCTTCACCGAAGGGTGGTTGTCCACAAACTCGCCAATGGGCTTGGCGGCCAGCAGCATCACCCCCACCGATGCCACCACCGCGGCGACCATGACCCCCAGTTGGTTGACCATGCCCACAGCGGTAATCACCGAGTCCAGCGAAAACACAATGTCGATGACGGCAATCTGCCCGATGGTGGCCCAAAAAAGCTTGGCACCGGCAGACTTGGCGAGCGCCGTGTCGGTGGCGGGCGGGGCATGCTCGTCGCGCGCTTCGACCTCTACAAAAATCTCACTGGAGGCTTTGTACAGCAGGAAAAGTCCACCTGCCAGTAGCACCAAATCCCGCCCGCTAAACCCCTTGCCCGCCACGCTGAACAAGTCTTGCGTCAAGCCCATTACCCAGCTCAGCGAAAACAGCAGCAGCAGGCGCGACGCCATGGCAAAGCCCAGGCCCAGTCGGCGCGCCCGGTCCCGCATGTGGGCGGGTAGTCGGCCCACCAAAATGGAGATGAAAATAATGTTGTCAATGCCCAGCACAATCTCCAGAGCGGTCAGCATTGCAAATGCAATCCAGAGATTGGGGTCCAGTAAAAAATCCATAGTCCTTATCCTTTATGGGGTTGTTTCAGGCGCCATGCTAGCTGTGAGTCCGCATAACCGTACAAGTTGTACGCCTTTACACTGCCGACGACCCCGCATTCACGCCCCTTAAGGTCTACGCCCATGCCCCGCTTTGCCGCCAACGTGTCGTTGCTGTACACCGAATACCCGTTTTTAGATCGCTTTGCCGCTGCCGCGCAGGACGGCTTTGCCGCCGTGGAGTGCTTGTTTCCTTACGCGTATGCACCGGCTGATGTGGCAGCCCGCTTGCAAGCACATGGCTTGCAACAAGTCCTCATGAACGCACCTCCGGGCGACTGGGATGCGGGCGAACGCGGTATCGCCTGCCTGCCGGGACGTGAGGCGGAGTTTCGCGCCGGCTTTGCCCGCGCCCTGGAGTACGCGCAGGCGCTGCAATGTTCGCGTATTCATGTGCTGGCGGGGGTGCTGCCACCCCAGGCAGACCTCGCTGCCGTGCGTGCCGCCTACCTTGCCAACTTGGCCTGGGCGGCGGACCAGGCCGCGCGCGCTGGGCAGCGGGTGCTGATCGAGCCCATCAACACGCGCGATTTTCCAGGCTACTTTTTGCAGCGCCAAGACCAGGCCCACGCTATCGTGCAGGCCGTGGCTGCGCCTAACTTGCAGGTGCAGTTTGACCTGTACCACTGCCAAATCATGGAAGGGGATGTGGCCTCCAAAATCCGCGCCTACTTGCCCACTGGCCGGGTCGGGCATGTGCAAATGGCGGGCGTGCCCGGCCGCCATGAGCCCAATGTGGGGGAGTTGAACTACCCCTACCTCTTTGGTGTGCTGGACGAGGTGTCCACCCAATGCGGGTGGGATGGCTGGGTGGGCTGCGAATACCGCCCGCAGCGTGGCGCTGTGCCGGGGGGTACCCGCAACGGCCTGGGGTGGCTGCGCGGGCACGGGCAGCCAGTGCCTAAAATTGGCGGATGATAGAAACCACCTCCCCCCTCATCGCCACCCACAGTGGCACCTTCCACGCCGACGACGTATTTGGCGTGGGCATTTTGATGGGGGTGTTCCCCACGCACCGCCTGGTGCGCACCCGCAAGCAAGAGCTGATTGACGCAGCCGATTTCGTGGTCGATGTGGGCGGCGTGTGGGACGCCGCCACCGGTCGCTTTGACCACCACCAGCGTAGTTTTGCCGGTGAGCGCCCCGCCACTGAGGTGAGCGGCGTGACCGTGCCCGGTGTGGGCTACGCCAGCGCGGGGCTGGTGTGGTCTGCCTATGGCGTGGCCTATGTCAACGCGTGGTGCAAAGCCCACGGTCATACCCTGGACAGCGCAGCGGTGGCAGACATCGTGCGTGCCATCGACCAGTCGCTGGTGCAGTACCTGGACATCGTGGACACGGGCCAAGGCGATGTGTCGCCCGGCATCTTTGGCCTCTCCAGCCTGATCGCCCAGCTCAACACCCACTGGCTGGAAGAACAGGGCTTGGACCACGCGGCCAAGGCCCAGCTGTCGGAGACCCGCTTCCTCGAAGCGATTGCCATCACCCGCAAATTCCTGGACCACGCCATCAGCAAAAAAGTAGCGCAGTTGCTCGCCATGGACACGGTGCGCCAGGCGCCGCGCCTGCTGGGTGGGCGGGTGCTGCACTTGCAAGAGGGCGGTATGCCCTGGACGCATGTCGTGCTTAGCGAAATGCCCGAGGTAATGTTTGTCATCTACCCCGACTCTGACGGCAACCAGTACCAAATCAAAACCGTGCCCATCGAGGCCGGATCGTTCACCGCCCGCATGGACTTGCCGCCCAGTTGGGCTGGCCTGCGTGATGCCGAGTTGGCCGCAGTGAACGGCGTGGCAGACAGTGTGTTTTGCCACCTCAACCTGTTTATCGGGGGCGCGCGCAGCTTGGCTGGCGCTGTGCGTATGGCCGAGCTTGCCCTGGACCATGCCGCCGCCGCATGACGGCCCCTTGATCCCTCCATCGGAGCGCTTGCACCATGTCTGACACCGCCAAGGTCAAAGGGCCTGCATCCTACTTTCC
>JARXAM010000065.1 GCA_029865845.1 Rhodoferax sp.
GCTTGATTCAATCCCCCTCTGAGAAGAAGTCTTCATGAACGATATTCGCCGCACCATTTTGTGGGTGATCTTTGGGTTCTCCATGGTTCTCTTGTGGGACCAGTGGCAGATCCACAATGGAAAGCAAGCCACTTTCTTCCCCAGTCCTGTACAAAAGACCGCTGCACAAGCGTCAAGCCCTATTTCCGCGCCCTCCGCAAGCGGATCGCCAGATGTGCCTGTAGCTGCAGTGGTGGCGGGACAAACTCCTGCGATCGCGCCAGCGGTGGCGTCTGAGCGCTTTGATGTCCATACCGATGTGCTGAAGCTCACGTTTGATACTCAAGGTGGTGCTTTGGTGCAAACCGAGTTTTTGCAGTACCTGGACTCCAACGACAAAACCCGCAATTTTGTGTTGCTGGACGACACCAAGGATCGCTATTACCAAGCCCAGACCGGATTGATCGGCGGTGCAGCACCTGATAGCTTCCCTACCCACAAGTCGGTCATGGCGGTAAGCGGCGACAAGTCGCTTAAAGACGGGCAAGACGAACTCAAGATCGTGTTTACCTCGCAAGACATCGGCGGCATCAAGCTCGTAAAGACTTACACACTGCGCCGTGGTGCGTATGACATCGCTGTCAAGCACGAGGTCATCAACATGGGGGCAGCCCCACTGAACCCCCAGTTGTATTTGCAACTGGTACGTGACGGCAATAAGCCAGTGGGAGAATCTTCCTTCTATTCCACTTTCACAGGCCCCGCGGTGTATACCGACCTCAAAAAGTACCAGAAGGTGGAGTTCAGTGACATCAAGAAAGGCAAAGCCGATTTTGAGAAAGAAAGCACCAACGGCTATATCGCCATGGTGCAGCACTACTTTGCCAGCGCTTGGATATTGCCTGCGGAGGTAAAGCGCACGTTCTCTTTGGATGCCAAAGATGTAGGTGTGACGGTTGCTGATTGCTGCTATCGCGCCACCATGATCACGCCGTTGGAGACGGTGGCCCCGGGTCAAGCCAAGGCAGTCGAAGCCAAACTGTTTGTCGGCCCCCAGGAAGAGAAAAAGCTAGAGGCGTTGGCACCTGGCATGGAGCTGGTGAAAGACTATGGCTGGCTGACCATTTTGGCCAAGCCCTTGTATTGGCTGCTCGACAAGCTGCACAGCTTTATCCAGAACTGGGGATGGTCCATCGTGGCTCTGGTGCTGCTGTTGAAGATCGCGTTCTACTGGCTCAATGCCAAGGCGTACGCCAGCATGGCCAAGATGAAGGCGGTGAATCCACGCATTATGGAAATGCGTGAGCGACTCAAAGGTAACCCGCAGCAGATGCAGCAGGAGATGATGAAGATCTACCGCGAGGAGAAGGTCAACCCCATGGGCGGTTGCTTCCCCATCATGGTCCAGATTCCGGTGTTCATCGCCTTGTATTGGGTGCTGCTGTCGAGCGTTGAAATGCGCAATGCGCCGTGGGTGCTGTGGATTCATGACTTGTCGTCACCGGACCCGTATTTCATCTTGCCGGTGATCATGACCCTGACCACCTTGCTGCAAACCGCGCTCAACCCTGCACCGCCGGACCCCTTGCAAGCCAAGATGATGTGGTTCATGCCATTGGCTTTTAGCGTGATGTTCTTCTTCTTCCCGTCCGGCCTGGTGCTGTATTGGATTACCAACAACATTTTGTCCATCGCGCAGCAATGGATCATTAACACGCGCATGGGTGTGCCGCCTCAGTTCAACTTGCCCAAGTTCAAGTAAAAGCGCCATTCGCAGCGTGCTCTCGCGTCACACGGACCCCATCGCCGCCATCGCCACGGCCTCCGGCCGGGGTGCTGTTGGTATTGTGAGGTTGAGCGGCAAAAACCTCGGGCCATTCACCCAGGCGCTGCTGGGCAAAGCCTTGCGGCCGCGCGAGGCGACGTACCTTCCTTTCCCTGATGAACAAGGCCAGCCTATTGACCATGGGCTGGCCTTGTTTTTTCCGGGGCCGCATTCCTTTACCGGTGAAGACGTGCTGGAGCTACAGGCCCACGGCGGACCTGTGGTGTTGCAGCTGCTGGCGGCTCGCTGTATAGCACTCGCGAACACCGTGCACGTAGAGGGCTCTGCCGGTGCTTTGTTGCCGGGGTTGCGCATCGCCGAGGCAGGCGAGTTCACCCAACGCGCCTTTCTTAACAACAAGCTCGACCTTGCGCAAGCCGAGGCGATTGCCGATCTGATTGACGCCAGCACGGAGGCGGCTGCACGTAGTGCCAGCCAGTCGTTGTCAGGTGCCTTTTCCAAAGAAATAGGCAGCTTGCGCGATGCGCTTATTCACTTGCGCATGCTCGTGGAGGCAACTCTGGATTTTCCCGAGGAAGAAATCGACTTTCTCCAGAAGGCCGATGCGGTGGGGCAGTTGCAACGCCTTGAACAGTCCCTGGTGCAGGTGCTTGCCAAGGCAACGCAAGGCGCTTTGCTTCGCGAAGGCTTGAAGGTGGTTATTGCGGGGCAACCGAACGCTGGCAAGTCCTCGCTCTTGAATGCGCTGGCAGGCGCTGAGCTCGCCATCGTCACACCCATAGCGGGAACGACCCGCGACAAGGTGCAAGAAACTATTCAGATTGAGGGCGTGCCTTTGCACATCATCGACACTGCCGGTTTACGTGCAAGCGACGATGCAGTCGAAAAAATCGGAATTGAACGCGCGTGGCAGGCGATTGAACAGGCCGATGCGGTGGTGTTTTTGCATGACCTTACCCGCCACACAGAAACAGCGTACCTCGAGGCAGATTCCGCCATTGCCCGTGCCATCGCTGAAAAACTACCTGCGGCCATACCCGTCATCCATGTTTGGAACAAATCGGATGCAGTCGCGCCGGTGCAGGCCTTGGACGGCATCGCGTTGTCTGCCAAAACTGGGACCGGTTTGGATGCGCTGCGGCAAAGCCTGCTTGCAGCAGCAGGCTGGCAGCCCGCCCAAAGTGGTGCCTACATGGCACGGCAACGCCATGTGCAGGCACTGCACGCTGTGGGGCAACACTTGGCGGCCGCATCCGGGCTGTTGGCGTCTGGCGGTGCCGCGCTGGATTTGCTGGCCGAGGAGCTCCGCTTGAGTCAGAACGCACTGAACAGCATCACCGGCGCGTTTGGTGCTGATGACTTGCTTGGGACTATTTTTTCCAAATTTTGCATCGGCAAATGAGCACGTGAATCGCGGCGCGCTAAGTGCACATGCGACTAGGCCCGCTTCGGGCGCCAGCGGCTAATGCCCCGCGAAGTCCACGAGGGTGAATAGGGGCAGCCCGGCTTCGCGAAGTTTCTCTGACCCTCCCAGCTCCGGGAGGTCCACAATCGCAGCGCCTTCCATCACGTGGGCACCCAAGCGTTCCAGCAGCTTTTTGCCTGCCATCATGGTTCCACCTGTTGCGATTAGGTCGTCAATCAGGAGTACCTTGTCGCCTTTTTTGACTGCGTCGGTGTGAAGCTCCACCGTCGCACTCCCGTATTCGAGTTCGTATGTTTCTTCCACCGTGGTGAAGGGCAATTTGCCTTTCTTGCGGATGGGAACAAAGCCAATGTTCAATTCATAGGCCACCACCGCACCCAGAATGAACCCACGGGCATCCAAACCTGCAACCACGTCAGGCCGCCTGTCTGCATCCATGTAGCGGTGAACAAACGCATCAATCAGGACGCGAAACACCTTGGCGTCCTGCAGCAGGGGCGTGATGTCGCGAAATTGGATGCCCGGGGTAGGCCAGTCCGGCACGGTTCGGATATGGGCACGCAAATACTGGTTGATGGTGAGGTTCTGCATAAGCCGTAGTACTTAGGAGTTCGATGTCAGCATTGTGCCCGTCGGGCAGGTGCGTTTCAGCGTGGTTTGAGAAGGTGCATCTCTGCGGCTGCCAGCTCGTGCGCTTTGCCACTCAGCACCAAGGTATCCCCGGCGAGTAAATGCGATGAGGGAACAATCGGGATCATGCGGCCATCTGCGCGCCGCAAGCTCACCAGCTTCACCCCCATTGCGTTCCAGTCCAGGGACTCAACGACTGTACCGCCCGATGAAAAACCAGCCGGAAGACAAAGTGAAGCCAGTCGCTCGTGCTGCAACTCGTCCACAGAATGGTCGTCTGCGCCGTGAAAGAATCCGCGGAGTAGGTTGTATCGCGCATCCCGCTGTTCTTGCACAATGCGGATTACGCGTCGCATGGGCACGCCCACGAGTGCCAGTGCATGGCTGGCCAGCATAAGCGAACCTTCGATGGCCTCAGGTACCACCTCGGTGGCACCGGCAGCCTGCAATAGCTCGAGGTTCAAATCATCCTGGGTTCGAACGATGACAGGAACCTGCGGCGCATGCGTACGGGTGTTGGCAAGCACGCGGAGCGCGCCCCGTGTGTCCAGATACGTAACGACCACTGCACTCGCACGCGCCAAGCCTGCTGCCATCAGCGCTTGCAGGCGCGCAGCATCGCCAAAAACGACGGAATCACCGGCGCCCGCCGCTTGCCGGACGCGGTCGGGGTCTAAGTCGAGGGCGATGTAGGGAATGCCTTCTCCCTCCAGCATTCTGGCCAAGTTTTGACCACAGCGCCCGTAGCCACAAATTAGGACATGGCGGTTGACGCCCATTGACTTTCGGGCGATGGCAGTCATTTGCAGGGCTTGCTGCAGCCACTCTCCACTGGCCAACTTCATCACAATGCGGTTGGACTGCATCACGATAAAGGGCGTCGCTAGCATTGACAGCACCATGCTGGCCAAAATAGGGTTGAGCAGTTCGGGGGGAATCAACGCGTTTTTTTGGGCCAAGGTCAGCAAAACAAAACCAAATTCTCCCGCTTGGGCCAGGTAGAGACCAGTTCGCAATGCAACCCCCGTTCCTGCCCCAAGCAGCCGGGCAATAACCGCAACCAGTGCCGCCTTGAATAGGGTGGGAACTACGAGCAGCAACACAACCAGTGGCCAGCGCTCAAGTACCAAGCGCCAATCCAGGAGCATTCCAATGCTGATGAAAAAAAGGCCGAGCAGCACATCGTGAAACGGACGAATATCCGTCTCCACTTGGTGCTTGTACTCCGTTTCCGAGATCAGCATGCCGGCAATGAATGCACCCAGAGCCAAACTAAGCCCAGCGAGCTCAGTGAGCCAGGCCAACCCGAGTGTGATGAGAAGCAAGTTCAGTACAAACAACTCATCGCTTTTTCTGCGTGCGACCAAGGTCAGCCAACGCCGCATGACATGTTGCCCACCGACCAACAAAACACTGACCAATACGGTGGCCTTCAGCGCCGCCCAGGCCAGTGCCTCCCACAACAACTCACCTGATGCGCTCAACGCCGGAATCAATACCAGTAGAGGCACCACTGCCAAGTCCTGAAGCAGCAACACACCGATAACCCGCTTTCCGTGCTCTGACTCCAGCTCCAGGCGCTCTAACATGAGTTTCACCACGATAGCCGTGCTGCTCATCGCCATGGCACCTGAAAGCGCAAGTGCGGCCTGCCAGTGAACATGCCATGCGCCCGTAAGCCAATGGGAGGCAGCCACCAACAGGCCAGTCACCGACACCATAGTGACGGTGACTTGCAACAGGCCGAGCCCGAAGACGTGTCTTCGCATCGCACGCAAACGACTCAGGTTGAACTCCAAGCCGATCACAAACATCAAAAACACGACCCCAAATTCACCCAGATAGCGCACCGCCTCGGCATTACGTGAAATGGCCAAGGCATGAGGACCGACCACCACACCAACGACCAGATAACCCAACATCGGCGGAAGCTTGACGGTCCTGCAGAGCACGACCCCAACCACCGCAGCGAGCAAGTACAGCAAGGTGATTTCAAGTCCGTTCATAAGCGAATACTAGCAATAGAGATGAGGCCGATAAAATGCGCCGATGAGACCAACATCACTACCCGCCGTACACGCTAGCCTCGATCCGCAACGGGTCCTTGGGCTTGCGAGAGACACCTTGGACATCGAAGTGGCCGCCATCCAAGGGCTGAAAGCGCGCATAGGCGATGGATTTGTTCAGGCGGTTGAAGAAGTTCTCAAAATCACGGGCCGCGTTGTGGTGATGGGAATGGGAAAAAGTGGGCATGTGGGGCGGAAAATAGCTGCCACCTTGGCATCCACAGGAACCCCCGCCATGTTTGTGCATCCGGGGGAGGCAAGTCACGGTGATTTGGGCATGATTACCGTTGCAGACGTTGTCTTGATGATTTCTAACAGCGGGGAGTCGGAAGAGGTCGCTGCCATTTTGCCGGTGTTAAAGCGTTTGGGCATTCCATTGATCGCGATGACGGCACATGGACGCAGCACGATGGCTCAACATGCCCACATCTGGATTGATACTGCGGTAGAAAAAGAAGCGTGCCCATTGAACTTAGCGCCAACTGCCAGTACTACCGCGCAATTGGCCATGGGCGATGCACTCGCAGTGGCATTGTTGGATGCACGAGGTTTCCGCCCGGAAGATTTTGCGCGGTCGCACCCCGGTGGATCGCTGGGGCGCAAACTCTTAACCCATGTGGCTGATGTGATGCGCACGGGGGACGCAATTCCCACGGTCCCGCCGCATGCAACCTTCAGCGAATTGATGCGCGAAATGAGCGCCAAGGGTTTGGGGGCGACCGCGGTTGTCACGGAAGAAAATGCGGTATTGGGCATATTCACCGACGGTGACTTGCGCCGTTTGGTGGAGCAGGGTGATGATTTACGCGCCAAAACTGCTTTCGACGTGATGCAGGTCGCCCCCACCACTATCGCCGCGCGTGCACTGGCAGTGGACGCGGTCGAATTGATGGAGGCGCGTCGCATAACCAGTTTGCTCGTTGTGGATGAAGCGGGGCTCCTATGCGGGGCGCTCAATAGCAACGATCTCATGCGCGCAAAGGTGATCTGATGGGACCGCAGTTGAACTTTGCTCCAGACATCCTGCTAAAGGCGCAGGGAATCAAGGTTGTTTTCTTGGATGTAGACGGCGTCTTAACCGATGGCGGCCTCTTTTTCGGCCCCGATGGAGAAGCGCTGAAACGGTTCAACACCCTAGACGGACACGGCCTCAAGCTCCTGCAACTCGCGGGGATTACCCCAGCAGTGATAACCGGAAGAGACTCCCCCGCCCTGCGTGCACGCCTCAATGCGCTAAGAATAGAACATGCCCGTTTTGGGACGGAAGACAAGCTGCCCGCAGCCAATGAAATCCTAGCGAACCTCGGACAGGACTGGCAGCAAGCGGCTGCCATGGGAGACGATTGGCCCGACCTGCCGGTCATGCTGAAATCGAAGTTCGCTGTTGCGCCCCAAAACGCGCATCACGAAGTAGCCTGCCGCGCGCACTACCTCACGCAAGCACATGGTGGTGCTGGCGCAGTGCGGGAAGCCTGCGATTTACTTCTGGTGGCCAGCGGAAGGTACACCGACCTACTCACGAACTATTTGCTGTGAACAAATTCGTCGCCCGCGCATGGGATCAACTGATGTTGTTCCTGCCCGTCTTCTTGATGGGCTTGCTTGCATTGGGCACATACTGGATGGTGCGCACGACGTCCGACAATCCCACGGCCCCAGTCCTTATGCAGCATCCCAATCAGCCTGACTACCTCATGCATAGCTTTAGTGTGAAAACATTTGGATCGGGCGGAGACCTGAGGTCAGAGGTTCAAGGTAAGCTGGCCCGGCACTTTCCCCAAACGGGCTGGTTGGATATTGAAGAAATACGTATTCGATCCTATGATCAGAACGGCTACGTCACCACTGCGTCGGCGCAACGCGGATTGACCAACCAAGACGGCTCCGAAGTTCAGCTCACCGGAGATGCCATCGTAGTGCGGGAGGGCGGCAACGCATCCAAGGCCCAGGTTCGAACCGAATATCGGGGCGAGTTCCTTCATGCATTTATGGACACTGAGCAAGTAACCTCGCACAGGCCAGTGGAGTTGCGACGCGGGAACGATGTGTTCACAGCCGATCAGATGGACTTTGATAACGTACAACAAGTTATCACCCTCCAGGGCCGGGTTCGTGGAACATTGCTTCCTCACACCAAGTGACACAAAGTGCAAACTTCATCCAAACAACCCCTCGTCTTCATCACTGGTGCTTCTAGCGGAATCGGTCAAGCACTGGCCCGACGTTTTTATGACGCTGGGTACTCGCTAGCCTTAGTAGCACGCCGCACCGAAGCCATAGAAAATTGGCTCGCATTGGAACAACTAGAGCCCCGACGGTTCAAGGTGTATGGCGCGGACGTGTCGAACACCGACAGCATTGTTGCCGCAGGAACTCAGTGTTTGGAGGTGCAAGGCGTGCCGGACGTCGTGATTGCCAATGCGGGAATAAGCATAGGAATAGACAGCACGATCCGAAGTGATTTGGAGGTAATGCGGCAGATACTCGCCACCAACAACATCGGTATGGCCGCTACATTTCATCCATTCATCGAAGCGATGAAAGCACGGGGATCCGGCAAGTTGGTCGGTATCGCCAGTGTGGCAGGTATTCGAGGAGTCCCCGGCCATGGCGCATATTGCGCAAGTAAAGCCGCTGCAATTGCATACTGCGAGTCCTTGCGTGGTGAACTCCGCAGCAGTGGCGTACAAGTAGTGACCGTATGTCCGGGCTACATCGATACCCCTTTGACGCAAAAAAATCGCTACCCCATGCCCTTTCTTATGCAGCCAAAAGATTTTGCAACGCGTGCATTCCGGGCCATTGTGGCAGGCGACACGTTTCGGGTAATTCCTTGGCAAATGGGTTGGGTGGTCAAGTTGATGAGACTGCTTCCGGATGGTTTATGGGATCACGCATTTGCGGGACGCCCTCGCAAGCGTCGCATTGACGAGTTGTGAGTCTGCCAAAACAAAAGGGACCCTAGGGTCCCTTCTTGGTCTGCATGCGCAGAATTTAGCTTAGTAGCTGGAACGACCACCGCCGTAACCGCCGCCGCCAGAGCGGTCACCACCGCCGTAGCCACCGCCACCGGAACGGCCGCCACCAAAGCCGCCACCACCGGAACGGCCGCCGCCGCCGTAGCCACCGCCGCCACCAGCACCACCACCAAAGCCGCCGGAACGGGGAGGACGTGGTTCCATGGGGCGGGCTTCGTTAACCACCAAACCGCGGCCACCGAACTGTTGGCCGTTCATGGCGTTGATAGCAGTTTGTGCCTCAGCATCGCTGCCCATTTCCACAAAGCCGAAGCCCTTGGAGCGACCTGTGTCGCGTTCCATCATGACTTTGGCGCTGGAAACGGAACCGTGCTGAGAAAACGCTTGTTGCAGGTCTTCGTCACGGAAAGAATAAGGCAGGTTGCCTACGTAAAGTTTGTTGCCCATGGAGGGACTCCTCAAAATAACTCAAAACGCGATGGAGTCCTTAACCGCAATCAACAAACCATTGAAGACTTAAAGCAGACGCGAAACTGACTAATCACCGCAAACTTGCACACCGATATTTCGGCAATGCCAGACCATTATGCGTTAGTTTGAAGAGGAATCCTAATTTTTCTTGTTTTTTCAAGTTAGCGGGCAGAATCGACATCGTTTTCGCTGTAATGGCGCCACTGGCGCATGCTGTTGCGCAAGGTCAGAAGCTGTTTCTCAAAGCGGGGACAGGTCTTGCAGACCAGCAAGTGGACATACAAAGCGACACGGTCTCCCAACGGCAGCGCACGGTCCTCACGGGCCACCATCAGGGCGGCGGTTTCTTTGCATGTACGACGCAATAACTTCATAAGGCACCTGTTTTTTCGAACCAATTCATTTCAAGACATTCCCTGAGTCGCAATCGCGCTCGGTGGAGTTGGACGTATAAATTGGTCGGCGTTAAATTGAGCTCCTTACAGATCTCTTCACTCGATAGCTCCAACCACACGCGCATGAGGAACAGTCGCCCTTGCACGGCAGGCAGTTTGTCGGTGCAGGCCTCCAAAACCTCAAAGAATTGACGGCTACTGGTCTGCTGTTCTGGGTTGCCCCAATCTGCGGGTGGCTCTACAAAGTGGCCATCGGCTTTGAAGTTCAGCAACTCCAGCGGATCAGTATCATCGTCCTCGGTGCTGCTCACGCCTGTGATTTCTCGCCCGTGCTGGCGCAGCGCATCTATGACCTTGTGTTTAAGGATACCAACCAGCCATGTTTTGAGTTGCGAGCGGTTGGCAAATGCATGTGGCTTGGACAGTGCGGCCAGCAGCGTTTCCGAAACCGCATCTTCTGCCCACGCCACATTGCGCAGTTGGAGTCGGGCAAATTTGTAGAGATAGGCGCGATGTTCGGCGACCTGGTCTTCGTAGCGGGTCATAGCGTGCTCGCGGAGTTTTGTGTGCAGTGTACGCGTGTGATTTGAACTTTTTTGCGCGGTGTGTAAGGACGATGCGGGTTGCCAGACTAAACGTCAACCACACCACTGGCGCACATGGCTCCGGAGGCTGAATGGTTGAAATCCATTGATGTAACCACTTTAGGAGTTTTCACATGAACCAACGTGCTTTGCTTGCCGCTACCGCTGCCACTCTGATGTCCCTGACCCTGGCTTCTGCCCCCGTTGCAGCCCAGGAAAAAGAAAAATGCTACGGCATTGCCAAGGCTGGTCAAAACGACTGCGCAAATGCATCCGGCACCCACTCATGCGCTGGCCAGTCCAAAGTGGACATGGACAAAGGCGAATGGAAATACGTGGCCAAAGGCACCTGCGAAAAAATGAAGGGCAGCCTGATGGCTCCCAAGATGTAATTCGGCTTCGATTGCATTTTCAAGTCCGCCCCCACAGATACCTGCCCATGTACACTGCACATGCCCCGGCTTCGCCCGGCGACATTCAGGCCGGTATCGGGTGGCGGCACCCCCATTACGCGCAGGTGCTGCAACAGCAGCCCTCGCTGGACTTTCTGGAAGTCCACTCGGAGAACTTTTTTGCCCGCGGTGGCGCTAGTTTGGCGGTGTTGGAACAGGGGCGCTCCCTGTATCCCGTCAGCCTGCATGGCGTAGGCCTGTCATTGGGTTCGGTGGCGGGGTTGGACCCGTGGCATCTCGATGAGCTGGATGCCCTAGTGCGCCACATTGACCCTGTGCGGGTCAGTGACCACGCCAGTTTTGCCCGTGCAGCGTGGGGATTGGCCCAGACCGTACACGCTGCCGACCTGTTGCCTTTGCCGTTCAGCGACGAAGCGCTTGATACTCTGTGCGCCAATGTGCAGCGTGTGCAAGACCGTTTGCAGCGTTCCTTCATGGTGGAGAACCTGTCGGCTTATGTGCAATGGCGCCCGGTGCCCGGTGAGAAAGAATGGGCCGAACCGGAGTTTCTCAATACGCTGGCCCGGCGCACCGGCTGCCAGTTACTGGTGGATGTGAACAACATCTATGTCAACGCGCTGAACGCCCGATTGCAAGGTGATCCGCAGGACCCGGTGGCTGCCTGTTGTGCCTGGCTCGATGCCATCCACCCCGCTGCAGTGGGCGAGTTGCATGTGGCCGGTCATTGCGAAGTCAATGACGCGCACGGCCGCATCGTGATCGATGACCATGGCAGCCGTGTCTGTGATGCGGTGTGGGCGGTTTACCGCCACGCCATCCGGCGTTTCGGCGCCGTGCCCACGTTGGTGGAGTGGGACACGGATGTCCCCGCTCTGGATGTGCTGCTGAATGAAGCCGGTCTGGCGCGCCAGATGGCACAAGCCGCCTTGCAGGCTGAATTGGCGTACGCAGCATGAGCACCCTGGCTCTGCAACAACAAGCTTTGGTAGCAGCCTTGTTCGACTGGCCCGCTGATGATGCTATGAAAAATGTAGCTGCTTGCGCAGTAAATACGAGCGATAGAGGCATAAAAGCCTATCAAGCTAACGGCCATGCCCTGGCCGAACGTGCGCTCCAGGCGGCATATCCGGTGATGGCCCAGTTGATGGGCGAAGACAGTTTCGGTGACTTGGCCCGTGCCTACTGGCATGCCTACCCGCCACAGTATGGCGATATGGCGCAATGGGGCGAAAGCCTTGCGGAGTATGTTGCGGGCAGCTGCCAATTGGATGACACACCCTACCTTCCCGGTGTGGCGCGTCTGGAGTGGGCTCTGCACCGCATGACCGGCTTGCAAGACGCATCCCCCGACTTGAGCACGCTGGCGCTACTCAGTACCGAAGACCCCGGCACGTTGTGGCTGCACCTCGCCCCCGGTACTGCCACGCTGTGCAGTGACTGGCCGGTAGCCAGCATCCATGCAGTCCATGGTGAAGGCGGCCCCAGCTTTGAAGAGGTGGGGCGGCTGCTGCAGGCGCGCGCGGCGGAAGACGCCGTGTTGTGGCGGCAGGGCTTCAAGCCCTGTGTACGCCTGGCCCTTGCGGGTGAAGCAGCGTTCCTGAATGCGTTGCTCACGCGGCGTAGCCTGGGGCAGGCCTTGGATGCCGCACCTCACCTGGATATTTCCCTATGGCTGACTATGGCTGTCCAAAGCGGCCTGTTGTTGGCCGTTCAGTCCGGCGCCTGATCGCCGTTCCCCTTTTTTGAAAAGAGACGCAATGAAATCCATGTTGGCAACGCCCTCCCGTGCTGGTGTCGGTCACCGGTTCACCCTCCTGACCTCGCTCGTCGAAAGGGGCTGTAGCATCCTGGATGCCCTGCAAGCACCCGCCGCTTTGCTGGCGCGCCTGTACGTAGCAAATGTGTTTTTTTCGTCGGGCCTGACCAAGCTGCGGGACTGGGACATCACCCTTGCATTGTTCATGGACGAATACCACGTGCCTCTGCTACCTCCCGCAATGGCAGCCTGGATGGGCACTGCGGGTGAGCTCGTGTTACCGGTGCTGCTGGTGCTGGGCTTGGGTGGCCGGTTCGCAGCCCTGGGCCTGAGCGTGGTCAACGTGATGGCTGTGCTGTCACTCAGCGAGATTGCCCCTGCTGCGCTGCAGCAGCACATCACCTGGGGCGTCTTGCTGGCCGGTTTGGCCTTGTACGGCCCCGGCGCCTGGGCTGCGGACCGGTTTATCAGCAAAAAATGGCTCTAGCGCTCATGGATCGAGTGCAGGCAGTTATGAAACCCATACCTGCCTGACTGGCAGCTGGAACTACCAGTTGGCTTCCCGCTCCGGAGTAGCGCTGATTTTGTGGATGGAAAGGTCGGCACCGTCGTATTCATCTTCCTGGTTCATGCGCAACCCTGTCGTGGCCTTAAGAGCGCCATACACCAAGAAGCCTGCCGCTGCCGCCCATGCCACGCCCATTGCAGTCCCGATGACCTGCGCCATAAGGTTGACCCCCCCCAAACCACCAAGCGAGCTGCTACCAAATATTCCGGCAGCAATGCCTCCCCATGTGCCGCACAGGCCGTGCAGTGGCCAGACGCCCAGCACGTCGTCAATCTTCCATTTGTTCTGGGTCAGGGTGAACATGACCACAAAAATGGCGCCGGCTACACCGCCCACCACCAGCGCGCCCAGCGGGTGCATCAGGTCGGAACCAGCGCATACTGCCACCAGACCGGCCAGAGGGCCGTTGTGCACAAACCCGGGATCGTTCTTGCCCATGAGCAGGGCCACCAGTGTGCCGCCTACCATGGCCATCAGCGAATTCACCGCGACTAGGCCAGACATTTTTTCGAGCACCTGCGCGCTCATCACGTTGAAGCCAAACCAGCCTACGATCAATATCCATGCACCCAAGGCCAAGAAGGGAATGCTGCTCGGCGGGTGGGCTGACATGGCGCCGTCTTTGCGGTAACGGTTGCTGCGCGCACCCAGCAAAAGTACAGCACCCAGTGCAATCCAGCCCCCAACGGCGTGCACTACCACGCTGCCGGCAAAGTCATGGAACTCGTCACCGGTGAGTTCCTTGATCCAGGATTGCACGCCGAAATGTTGATTCCAGATAACGCCCTCGAAGAAAGGGTAGATCACGCCGACGATGACGGCCGTGGCAATCAACTGCGGCCAGAACTTGGCGCGCTCGGCAATGCCCCCAGAAATGATGGCCGGAATCGCTGCGGCAAAAGTCAGCAGGAAGAAAAACTTCACCAGCGAATAGCCGTTTTGCGCCGCCAACTGCTCCGCGCCGACAAAAAAGTGCGTTCCGTACGCCACGCTGTAGCCCACGGCGAAATACACCACGGTAGACACCGAAAAGTCCACCAGAATCTTTACCAATGCGTTCACCTGGTTCTTGCGGCGCACGGTGCCGAGTTCCAAAAAGGCAAAACCGGCGTGCATGGCCAGCACCATGATTGCGCCCAACAAAATGAACAAGGCATCTGCGCCCTGTTTTAGTGCTTCCATACGAATCCTTCGTTAAATTAATGCTTTTCATTGGTGCAAAACTGAGCAATTCAGCTTTGCGCACCAAAATAAAGCAAAAACTGCGCCAAATATTCCAAGCTGGTGCGCCAGTGTCATGTATCCCATGGGGAGCAGAGGCATTGCTATACTTTCAGCTTGCAGCGCCAATTTGCTCCAGCTTGCGGGCGCTTAATAAATTCAGCTAAACACGGACCCGCCTTAAGGCACAGCAACCCGGCCCGCGTTTAGCGTTGCCGGGTTTTGTTTTATGCTGATTGCTACGCCCCAGACCATGCGCTTTGACGCCCCTTTGCTGCTGCAAAGCGGGGCGTCCATGCACGGCTATTCCCTGAGTTATGAGACCTACGGCACGCTGAACGCAGAGAGGTCTAACGCAGTATTGGTGTGCCATGCCCTTAACGCGTCACACCACGTAGCGGGTGTGTACGAAGGGCA
>JARXAM010000086.1 GCA_029865845.1 Rhodoferax sp.
GTGCGCAGGCGCTGCAATACCTCGGCTGCGTCGGCAAACTGTGTGTTGTTGAAGCTGTTGAGGTAGAGCTTGAAAGATTTGCTCTCGATGATGTGGGGCGTCTCGGCGGGGATGGTGAAGTGCACCAGTGCCACCTGTGGCTTGCCACGCAGGTTGAGCCAGCTGAGTTCAAAGGCCGTCCATAGATCGGCACCAAAAAACGGAGCAGCGCCCGTAATGCCAATCTCGGCCCGCTTGCCCGCGCGGGGAATGGGATACAGGAGGGACGCGTCGTAGTGGTCGACATAGGCCGACGTTTTGCCTAGTGCAGAGTGTTCGGGTGTGTTCATTTAGGAGTTTCCAACGCCGCCATGGGCGCCAAAGTGTGCCAGCAAGGCGGCAAGAATGCGGCGCAAGGGCTCAGGTGGCAGGTCGTGCCCCATGCCGTCAATAGACAGGAGCTTGGCACCCGGGATACGCCGCGCCGTGTCTTGCCCGCAGGCCAACGGCAGCAAGGGGTCTGCCGTACCGTGGACCACCAAAGTAGGCGCGGTAATGTGGGCAAGCAGGGGGGCCCGCGCGGTGTCCGCAACCACGGCCACCATCTGCCGCAAGGTGCCCACCGGGTACCAGGCGCGCTCCACTGCACGGCTGATGCTGGCGCGCAGCTCTGCATCCGACAGGGGAAATGCGGGGCTGCCGATGGCCCGAAACACAGCGACCCCGTGCGCGATAGCAGCCGCCTTGCTGCCATCTGCCGGGCTACGCAACAGCGTACGCAACAGGCGCGCAGTGGGCCCAGGCAAGCCCCAGGCACCACTGCTGCTCATGATGCTGGTGAGGCTGAGCACGCGCTGCGGCACGGCCAGTGCGACCCGCTGGGCGATCATGCCGCCCATGCTCAAACCGACCACATGGGCCTGCGCAATGCCCAATGCGTCGAGCACCCCCACCGCGTCCGCCGCCATGTCGCTCAGGTGGTAGGGCGCTGATGGGGTCAGGCCCAGCCGGTACTGCAAGGTCGCCCACAGTACATGGGGCGTGCCTGCGGCGTCCATACGGGTGCTCAAGCCCACATCGCGGTTGTCAAAGCGGACCACGCGGTAGCCTGCGGCTTCCAGCGTGTCCACCATCGCTTGCGGCCAGGCGATCAGTTGCAAGCTGAGCCCCATGATGAGCAGCACCACCGGCTTGCCGAGAAACGACGCATCCCGCGCAGCACTGTCGTCTACCTCTATCGCGATCCCGTTTGCTCTCACTTGCATAGCGCCTCCCGCATCGCTGTTAGCAACTCACGCCGATGTTCGTCTAAACACCAGCCGCTCGGGCGTAGAGGCCTGCGCTGCATAGGCGTAGCCGTCCACATCAAAACTCTTGAGTTGTTCGGGCGTGTTCAGGCGGTGCTCGATGGCGTAACGCGCCATGAGGCCTCGCGCCTTTTTGGCAAAGAAGCTGATGATCTTAAATTGGCCGTCTTTGTGTTCTTGAAACACACACTCCACCACGCGGCCCTTGAGAGTCTTGAGGTCCAAGGCCTTGAAGTATTCGGTGGAGGCCAGGTTCACCACCACCGGCGTGGTGTCACGTTGCAAGCGGGTGTTGAGGTAGTCGGCGATCTGGCTGCCCCAGTAGTGGTACAGGTTGCTGCCGTGCGGGCCCTTGAGTCCTGTGCCCATTTCCAGGCGGTAGGGCTGCATCAGGTCCAGCGGGCGCAGTACACCGTAGAGGCCGCTCAGGATGCACACGTGGTCTTGCGCCCACGCAAGGTCATCGGAACCTAGCGTCTTGGCGTGCAGCCCGTCATACACGTCGCCGTTGAAGGCTAGCACCGCTTGGCGGGCGTTCTTCGGGGTGGCTTTGGACGACCACGCCGCGTAACGCGCCACGTTCAACGCAGCGAGCTTGTCGCTGAGGTCCATGAGGCCGGCAATGTCTTGCGGCGAAAACGCCCTAAGCAAATCAATAAGCGCCTTGGACTGTTTGACAAACAAAGGCGCGGTATACGGTTGACCATTCAGGGGCGTTTCGTAATCTAGAGATTTGGCGGGGGAGAGCAAAAACAACATGGCAGTTCGGGGCTGCACAGGGCAGCAGGCAATTCGGTAGAAAACACAAAGTCCGCGGCACACCGCACCCCACGTGGCGTGGCGGTACAGGAGCAGGCCAGCCAGTTTATCGCCATGGCCTGGGCCACAACCGAGTGCCCATACCAAGCCCCGCTGGGGCGTCACGGTTTTTTCATGCGGGCGGCTTAGCCTGAGCGCCTTCTTCTACCCGGAGCCTTGACCACCATGATCTCTTTTTTCCCCACCCGATGGGCTTTGGCCCTCGCACTGGCAACTGGCGCATGTGGCACATATGCCCAGACCGAAGTGGCCGCAGTTTTGGCAGGCCACGCGGCCTTATCCGCATCCACCACGGTGGAAGCCCCCAAAGCGGCTGGCCCGTTCTTCGAAACCGCCGGCAAGTTCAACGCAGCCAACCGCCAACGCACCGAGGCCTTGGGCACTATCGAAGGCATTACGTTTGTGGGCGACCCCAAGTACCCTCGCAAATCGGGCGGCAACCTGCCCATTAAGGGGCAGGCGGTACAAGGCTTCTCTGGCATTGTGTCGCTGGGCAACAGCGAATTCATGGTGCTCACCGACAACGGCTTTGGTAGCAAGCTGAACTCGCAGGACGCCCTGCTGATGGTGCACCACGTCAAAGCCGATTGGGCCAAAGGGGAGGTCACCCGCCTCCAAACCACCTTCCTGCACGACCCGGACCGCAAGGTACCCTTCGCTATTCAAAACGAGACGACCGTCGAGCGCTTTTTGACTGGCATCGATTTCGACCCCGAGTCCATCCAGATTGTGGGCGACGAATGGTGGATAGGCGACGAGTTCGGCCCGTACGTGCTGCGTGTTTCCACCCAAGGCAAGGTTCTGGGCGTGATCGAAACGGTGGTGGGTGGCAAGGCCTACCGCGGCCCGGACCACTACATGAATGGCCGCCTGCCCAACTACCCCGGCGACGCCACCTTTGAAGTGCGCCGTAGCGGTGGCTTTGAACCCATGGCCAAGTCGCTGGATGGCAAGACGCTATACCCCATGTTCGAGTGGCCTTTGTGGGATGCCGCTACCAAGGCGCAAGAGATGCACAAGGGCAAGCCCTACACCCGTATTTTGGAGTTGGACGCCGCCAGCAAAACCTATAGCACCCGCCAGTGGAAATACGCCTTTGAAGAATCTGGCAACGTTGCCGCCGACTTTCAAATGTTGAGCGCTACCACCGGCCTCGTTATTGAGCGGGACGACATGACCGAAGGCTCCGGCACGGTCTGCAAGGACGAACCCCGCACCGACTGCTTCACCCGCCCCGCCCGCTTCAAGCGCGTCTACAAAATCGACTTTGCACAGACCGACGCAGATGGCTTTGTGAAAAAGGTGGCCTTTATTGACCTCACCAAAATCACCAACCCTCAGCGGGTAGCCAAGCGTGGCCCGAATGGGGAAACCTTTGTGCTGCCCCACCTCGGACCCGAAGGCCTGAGCGTGGTGGACGCCCACCACATCGTGCTGGTGAACGACAACAACTTCCCCTACTCCAGCGGCCGTACGCTGGGCCAACCTGATGACAACGAGCTCACCCTGCTCAACATCCAGGCGCTGGTAGACGCGAAGTAAAAGGCCCCCACGCTCTGCCGCTGCGCGGATCGCTGCCCCCCAAGGGGGCGGGCTTTGCTTGGGGCGGCCCGGCGCAAAGCTTGGCCCCCACGCTCTGCCGCTGCGCGGATCGCTGCCCACCAGGGGGACGGGCTTTGCTTGGGGCGGCTCGGCGCAAAGCTTGGCCCCGTTGCGGAGCGGATTGAGGCGGGTGTCGTCACGCACAATGGCGGCACCATGCCGCTCACTGCTTGCCCTCACGCTCCCATGATGTTTTCTTCTAGGCCCCGCAATGGCGCGGCATTGTTGCGCTGTTTGCTGGCGGGACGCCCGCGAATGGCAGCGCCCGAACACATGGATATCGCGATGGATGCGGTCTGGCGAGGAGCCTATGCGGACGCCACCCGCCTTACGCAGTACCGCAGTGTCTGCGGCTTAGCAGACACCGGCCGCCTCCCGCCTTTGTACCTGCATGCCATGGCCATGCCGCTGCATATGGCGATCATGAGCCACCCACAGTTTCCCCTGCGCCTGTTGGGCCTGGTGCACCTGTCCAACCGCATGCAATGCCTGCGCTCCGTTGGAAGCAGCGAGCGCGTGGATATGGCTTGCCAGTTGCAGGGCATCCAAGCCACCGAACGCGGTCAGACCTTCACCCTGCATACCCGCGCGCGCGCAGGCAGTGACACGGTCTGGCGGGAAACCAGCACCTTTTTGGCACCGTTGCCCCGCAGCGGCAAGCGCCCACCAATGGGCGGGGAACTCGACTGGGGCAGCCCAGTCGCCCACTGGGCTGTGGCTGGCAATGCCGGTCGCCGCTTTGCGGTGCCGTCCAGCGACTGGAACCCTATCCACATCAGCGCCTTGACTGCCCGCCTATTCGGTTATCCCCGCGCGATTGCGCACGGCATGTTCAGTGCGGCTCGCTGTGTCGACCTGCTGTGCCGGGATCAGTCGCCTGATGAGCCCCTTCAGATCGACCTGCGCTTCAAACGCCCCCTGTTGATTCCGGGCGAAGTGGCCCTACATACGCGACACGAGGCGGCGGGCACTTCCTTTGTGTTGACCATACAGCCGCACGGCGAACCCCACATCGAAGGGACGCTGCGCAAGCTGTCAGAACCACTGGGCACGTGACCGACAACTGTGCCGCCACATGTACCCCTGATCGCAAACGAGGACACCACCATGAGTAAACCAGCAGACGCAGGCTCCGCCCTGACCCACTTCGACAACAAGGGCGACGCCCACATGGTCAACATCGCTGGCAAACCACTCACCCACCGCAAAGCCGTAGCGGGCGGACGCATTCAAATGCAAACCCACACACTTGAGCTGATCCAAAACGCCCAGTCCGCCAAGGGCGACGTTCTTGGCGTGGCACGGGTGGCGGGCATCATGGCCGCCAAGAAAACCAGCGAACTCATTCCCCTATGCCACCCCGTCATGCTCACCCGAGTGGCTATCGAATTTGAAGTAGTGCATGCCACGGCCACCACGCCGCCCGCTATCCAGTGCCTGGCCATTGCCGAAACCACCGGCGGCACGGGCGTAGAAATGGAAGCGCTCACAGCGGTGCAGGTCACCCTGCTCACGATTTATGACATGTGCAAGGCCGTAGACAGGGGCATGGTCATGACCGACGTGAAGCTGCTGGAAAAACACGGCGGCAGTTCGGGCACCTACCTTGCGGGCCCCACCCGCTAAATCCGCCAAGGGGGGGGTGCGCCACCTCCCCTACAAACGCTATGCACCCTGACGGATAAGAGTTGTTTACATTATTTTCGTATTGATTAGAAACACCAAAAATGGGCAGCAACATCACCCACCAAAGGTTGCAAATTGAACTCCCACGATTCTTCCAATATTGCCGCCCCTGCCAACTGTGCGGCACTTCTGAGAAACCTCGAAATGCACTTGAAAATGATGGATCACAATTTTGAAGCTGCCATTGTGTCCACCTGCATCGGTATTGTGGAGCGCGAGTATGTGGTGGATATGAGCCGACGCCCTGTGGTTACGCCGGGCGAGCGATTTGAAAGCCGTACCGGGACTTTCGATTAAACCCCTCGTTCAAAGCCGCGTCGGCACCGTGAAACTTGCGGCCGCTTGTTGTTCAAGTCGCACCCTTTTTTCACCTGCCTCGCCTCCCTTGCAATGGGCTTTCTTGTGGGCCGTATCGTGCAGGCGACCCATCGACTTGTTTGTGAATCCGTCAAATATTTCTCCGCGTGTAGTGTCAAAAACTCCCGCACTCAACATACGTCTTTTTAAGTTTCTCGGCAAAGTGCGTAAAGGTTAATCACATTCGCTCACCCGTACCTGGCAGTGTGAGAGGCGTATCGGAACAGTAAAATCGCCATCCGCCAATATTCACACGCCCATGCCTGAAAACGCTCGCCCTCCCATCGTCTCACCCACTGCGCCTGATCAGCCGGGTTTGCAGTCTCTATCCAAGTCGTTTGAACCTGCTGCGCTGGAAGCCCACTGGGGCCCCGAGTGGGAAAAGCGCGGCTACGGCGTTGCCGGATTCCGTGGCACCAGCGCACCGGATGCACAAGCCGCAGCCCTGGGCAAGAATTTCGCCATTCAATTACCGCCACCCAACGTGACAGGCACGCTGCACATGGGCCATGCGTTCAACCAGACCATCATGGACAGCCTGACCCGCTACCACCGCATGGCCGGTTTCAACACAGCATGGATTCCGGGCACCGACCACGCGGGCATTGCCACCCAGATCGTGGTGGAGCGCCAGCTGCAAGAGCAAAAAATCAGCCGCCACGACCTGGGCCGTGAAGCCTTCACCCAAAAAGTGTGGGAGTGGAAAGAAAAGTCCGGCAGTACCATCACCACCCAAATGCGCCGCATGGGCGACAGCGTGGACTGGAGCCGCGAATACTTCACCATGGACCCGAAGTTGTCGCAAACGGTCACCGAGACCTTTGTGCAGCTCTACGAGCAAGGCCTGATCTACCGCGGCAAGCGCTTGGTGAACTGGGACCCAGTTTTGATGAGCGCCGTCAGCGACCTAGAAGTGGAGAGCGAAGAAGAAGACGGCTCGCTGTGGCACATCCGCTATGACTTTGTGGACGGCCCGCAAACCGTGAACGGCGAAACCGTGCAAGGCTTGGTGGTGGCGACCACCCGCCCCGAGACCATGCTGGGCGACGTGGCGGTGATGGTGCACCCGGAGGATGAGCGCTACCAGCACCTGATCGGAAAACAAGTGAAGTTGCCACTTTGCAATCGCAGCATTCC
>JARXAM010000106.1 GCA_029865845.1 Rhodoferax sp.
CGCATTCACTCCCACCTCTTGCACGGCGTAACCGCCTTCAAAGATGAACACGGTGGGCAAGCCGGCTTTCGCCAGGCGCTCGCCGATGCGCAGGTAGTCGTCCGTCTTGAGCTTGAAGCCGGAAATCGGGTCGCCCTCAAAGGTATCCATACCCAGCGACACCACCAACGCGTCCGCACCAAAGCGGGCAATGCCTGCCAACGCAGTCTCCAGGGCCTGGGCCCAGGTGGCGTAGTCGGTACCGCGCGGCAGCGGCAGGTTGAGGTTCGCGCCCAAGCCTGCGCCGGCGCCAGTTTCATCTGCGTGGCCCAGGTAAAACGGGTACTCGGTGCGCGGGTCGCCGTGGATGCTGGCGAAATACACATCGGGCCGGTCGAAAAAGATGGCCTGGGTGCCGTTGCCGTGGTGGTAGTCCACATCCAGCACTGCCACCTTCTTCATACCCGCATTGCGCAGGTGCTGCGCAGCCAGCGCGGCATTGTTCAGAAAACAGTAGCCGCCAAAAAAGTCGGCCCCTGCGTGGTGGCCGGGCGGGCGGCTCAGGGCAAAAGCCGAACGGTCGCCAGCCAACACGGCTTGTGCAGCGCTCAATGCACACTCCGCGCCCTTGCGCGCCGCCACCCAAGTACCGCTAGTGAAGGGCGTGCCGGCGTCGTACGAATACAGGCCCACCTTGGCCGCGAAGTTGTCGGGTTCGATGTCGGTGCGGAAGGTGCGAGTGGGCCAAACGGAGGGCAGGATGTCCTTGTCCGCATTCGCCGCGTCCAGCGCCACCCACTGGTCCCAAGCTGTGGCCAAAAAGTTCAAGTAGCGTTGGCTGTGGATGGCGGTGATTGCATCGTCGCCAAACGCCTGCGGCTCCAGCACCACGCCCACCTGGCGGCGCTGCAGCTGGGCCAGCACATGGTCGGCACGGGCCGGCACCTCAAAGCACGGCACCAGCGCGCCGCGGAACATTTCAACCTTGCCTTGGTGTTGGGCGTGGAGGTGGTTGTAGAAGGTTTTCATTGGCTGTTTACTCAATAGCGTCTTCTGTCATGTCAGCCGCAATCAGCTTGAACTGCTCCAGCGCGGCTTGCAGGTCTTCCACAATTTCCAGCGCAATCACGCCGGGTGCGGGCAAGTTGTCGCTGTCGGCCAGCGAATCGTCCTTGAGCCAGAAGATGTCCAGGCTGGTTTTGTCACGTGCCACCAGCTCGTCGTAGCTGTAGGCGCGCCAGCGGCCCTCGGGGTTCTCGGGTGACCATGTCGCAGCGCGATGGTGGCGATTACCTACCTGGTACAGGCTCACAAACTCGTCGAGGTCGGCGCGCGTGAGTGGGTTGGTCTTGAGGGTGAAGTGCTTGTTGGTGCGCAGGTCGTAAATCCAGAGCTGCTTGGTCCAAGGCGTTTCACTCGCGCCCTTTTTCTCAAAGAACACCACATTCGCCTTCACGCCCTGCGCGTAGAACAGGCCGGTGGGCAGGCGAAGGAGCGTATGCACATCGCATTCGTGCAACAGCTTTTTGCGTATGGTTTCACCCGCGCCGCCTTCAAACAGCACGTTATCGGGCAACACCACTGCAGCGCGGCCGTGGGTGGCCAGCAGGGTCTTGATGTGCTGTACAAAGTTGAGCTGTTTGTTGCTGGTGGTAGCCCAGAAGTCGTCGCGCTCGATGGTGTCTTTCTCGGTACTGGTGCGTCCGTCTTCGCCCACGATGACGGTGCTGCTCTTTTTGCCAAACGGCGGGTTGGCCAGCACTACCTCAAAGCGCTCGCCGGGGTCGGCGGCCAGTGCGTCGCCCACCACTACAGGCACCTGCTTATCAGAACCAATGCCGTGCAACATCATGTTCATGGCGCACACACGGGCTGTGCCTTGCACCAGCTCGTAGCCGGTGAAGGCTTTTTCCTTCAGGTGCTTGAGCTGCTCGCGCGTGAGGCTCTTGTTGTGGCTAGTGATGTAGTTGTGCGCCGTGAACAGAAAGCCGCCAGTGCCACAGGCCGGGTCAGTGATGCGCTCGCTCGGTTGCGGGGCCATGCAGTCCACCATCGCCTGAATGAGCGCACGCGGCGTGAAGTATTGGCCTGCACCGCTTTTGGTGTCTTGCGCGTTCTTTTCCAGCAGGCCTTCATAGGCGTCGCCCTTCACGTCGGCGCCCAGCACCGTCCAAGTCTCGGCGCCAATCAAATCGACGATCACGCGGCGCAGCTTGGCCGGGTCTTGAAACTTGTTTTGCGCCTTACCGAAGATCAGGCCTAGCGTGCCTTTCTCTTGGCCCAGCTTTTCCAGCAGGTGGCGATAGTGGTCAAACAGCTCGTCGCCATCTTTGGCCAGCAGCGTGGGCCAGGCGTAGGCGGCGGGCACGATGCTGGCCTGGTTGTAGGGCGGCGCACTGCGCTCGTCCGCCATCTTGAGGAAGAGCAGGTAGGTGAGTTGCTCCACATAGTCGCCATAGCTCATGCCGTCGTCGCGCAGCACGTTGCAGTAGTTCCAGAGCTTCTGGACGAGTGAGTTGGTGGTGGTGTTCATGTGTCTTGCAATAAAGCGATTTGTTGTAGTCGTGCGCGCACAAGCGGCTCCCGGTTGGGCTGGCTTAAGAGTCCGCCTAGTGCGTTGCCGAAATCTGTGTTGTGAAGAAGCTTGGCAACACACGCAGCCACGTGGCTGCGCAGCTCTGCCGGCGATGTCGCCAGCTCCTCGGGGAGTTCAGCACGCCCTTCTATTACCGTGAGTATGTCCTCCAGGTCGTGGCTGGCATACACATCATTTTTGCCTCTGTCATGGAAGGCTTCAAATTTGGTGGCTAGAAAGTAAGGGGCTGACAGGTGCCGCAGTGTCAACCCCGGCTCAAACACTGTTTGCACAGCAGCCTCAAAACCAGCGCGGTACCACCGGTTGGCGAAGCCCAATACCTTTTCGTCCAAGGGCACCAAGTCCAATTGCATGCTCTGCCAGTGCCACCGGAACGGTGGCGTGTTGTCGGCCATCGTCTGCTTGAAGCCGCGTTGAATTAGTTCGTCTGCCAGCGCGTGGTAGCGCGCCAACGAGGCAACTTCCACAATGGCATCCACATCTTCGGTAGCTCGCACATTCATGAGTGCGGGGTCACTTAGCAGCAAACCTGTGGCGCAGCCGCCCACAAAGACAACGCGGTCACACACTGGCCCCATCGCCTGCGCCATACCGATCAACAGTGCAAGGTTCGGATTAGCCACGCATGGGCCCCTTAACCGGTTTGGGGGCTGACGGATCAATCAGTGCCTGCAGGCGCTCCAGCGCCATCCCGCGTTCGCGTGCGCGGCCCACGCGCAGGGCATCAAACAACGCCAGCATTTCGTAGAGCTTGGCATCTTGCATGGCAGCAAAAGGCACGCTGGGGTGCAGCGGCTCTACGCCTACGCCGCGCTTCGTGCCATTGGGGTGCGGCCATACAAAGTTTTCTGAGCCCGGCGCAAACACCCCTTCAAAGGCCGGCGCACTGTGGCTTGTGGGCACGCCAATCGTGGAAGGTGTTTTGTCTGCCGCAAAGGCATACCTGGCGCCATGCAGCGCAAACTCTGCCAACTGCTTTGAATGGGGGCGCACCGGGTTGTCAGCCCCTGTGGCCTTGCTCTGTGCGTTTTCGCCCGCTGAGGCTTCGGCACTCAGGCGCTTACGTCTTGCAACCCGGTAAATCGCTGTTGGCTCTTGCGCCGAAATTGCCATAGACGCTGCATCCAGCGCCTGGTAGTTTTGTACCAGCAAGCCCGCCTGCAAACCGCGCTTGATGCAGGCATGCGCCTCAGACACACTGATGCCCAGCTCCTGCGCCAGCCGTGCATACGTCCAGCGCTGCTCACCCCAAGCCACGAGCTTGAGGGCTACCAGGAAGTCTAGGGGCTTGAGTTGCATTTACATTCAAAATACGTGAATCGCGAATATTGAATGTAAATGAATTGCCAGACAAAGGCAAGGACTCAACTGCGCGGCCGGATCACCAGCTCGTCATACCCCGTACCCGCATCCGGCTCGCGGGTGAACTGCCAGTCGGGCAGCAGGGCCAGCAGCACCTCGGCGGTGGTGAGCACGATGCAGCCCGGCGCCACATGTCCGCCCAGCACCTGCCCGGTGGCGGTGGAGATGGCCATGTGCATGTGCGAACCCGTCTTGTCGCCACTGGCGGCCACCGTGCCCGAGAGGGTGAGGATCTCCATGCTTTCGGTCAGCCGCGTGGGCTGCGCCGCCCCCGCCAAGCGGATGCCCGCTGTAAACAGGCTGCCGATGCCGGACAGCACAAACGCTGCGCGGCAGTTTTGGGTCTGAACTGCCGCTTCCAGCGCGGCGCGCAGGTCTTGGCCGGGGGTAAGGCGGACGGGGAGAGTTTTCATAGTTTTCATGCCAAATCAGACTCTAGCGCTCATGGATGTTGCGCGAGTAGCTATCAAAAAAGAAGCATATTACCCAGCGTAAGTCACCACACCGTCCTGCACTTGCACCACGCCTTTGGTCTGCAGGGTCTGCGCCATGGCTTCGATGTCTGCGGCCGTGCTGTTTTTGTCCAGCATGGGCTTGAGGGCGTTCAGGAAAGATTTGAACTTGGTCGGTGCCTTGTCACCCATCTTCGCCAGCCCCTTGGCAATGCGCGCAAGCAGCTTGGCCTCTGGCGTGCTACTGGCTTTGACCGGCGAGGCCGGTTTAGTTTTAGGCACCTTGACGGGTGGAGTGACCTTGGCTGGCTTGGGAGCAGCGGCTTTCTTGACCACGGCTTTTTTAACTGTAGGCGCTTTCTTGGCGGCAGGTGCCTTTTTGGCTGGTACCGCTTTGGCGGGAGCAGCGGGTTTGGGTACGGCTTGCTTTGCCACCGCCTTTTTGGCTACAGCCTTCTTGGCTGCCACTTTCTTCGCCACCACGGGCGCGGCTGTCGGTGAGGCGGGCTTGGCCACCGCGGCCTTCTTGACAGCCAACGCTTTGAAACCGACACGCTTGGCGGTGAAGCCTAGCGCCTTGGCATGCTCAATCATGGAGTCGTAGCCCTTGTCATTGGCCACGACCACCAGCTCAGCGTCCGGGTGCTTGGCAGCCACGTATCCCAAGTAAAACGACAAATGAAAGTCCAGCGCATTCTTGCCTTTGCCGGAATGGGGCACCAGCGTCACACGTGCATGGCTGGCAGCCAAGGCCTGTGCCTGCTTGGCCTGGTGCGGGCCATGGAACAGCCACACATCGGCAAACCCCGGCGCCAACTTGGCCAGCGCCTCCAGAGACGGCTGGACATTCTCATAGTCCAGCAACACGTGCAGCTCTTTCATGCTCTTACTCCCAGAAGAAATCGGGCTCTGGCCCTCTTATTTATTGCGCGAGCAGCTATCAAAACAGAAGCAAATTACTGAGCTGCCTCCGCCATTTGAATTTCTTTCAATGTCCGGCCTTTGGCATCTTTCCAACTCGTGCGCCCGTTGGTGCTGCCCCCCAACACAATGTCTGACGCAGCCGAGGGTGCAGAAAACACATAGTCCTGTGTGAAGCGCAGCACACCGCCCTCATTGACCAGCACGCCGTTCTTGAGCAGGTCTGACCGCAACTCGCTGGCACCCGTCATTTGGTTGAAAGTTGCCGTCACGGCTACCACCGCCTGCGAATCTGCACGCACCACAAAGCCCTGGCTGGCCTCGTAGCCTGTGGCTTGCACGCCCTTGCCCTTGCAGGTGAGCACCGAGCCGGCCTTGGCGGCGGGGGCTTTGGGCGCTTGCTCAAACGCATGCACGCCCAACACCGGCAGCATGCCCAGCATGTGGCCCAAAAAGACTTCCATGTCGGCCCGGTCGGCCTCGCTCAGGGTCGGCTCGGCGGGCTGGTTGGCATTGTCCAGCGGCATGCGCTTGGCAGCCTTGGCCAGGGCGATGAGGCGCGACTCCAGAAACTGCACATGCGCCTTGTTGAGCTGCCCGGCCGTGGTGGTGGTGAAGCCGATGGCGCGGATCCAGAAGTCCTTTTGCGCATAGTGGCTCTCCAGCCGGGGGCGGATGGGGTCGCCCTCGCCCACGTAGAGCATGTCGCCCTCACCATCCGGGCGCGGCCCCAGCAGCAGATACACGCCGGTCTGCGCCAACTCGGGCCGGGCCTTGACCTGCGGCAGCAGCGCACGCGGGAATACCAGCGCCTTGCCGATCCAGTTGGACTTGTCGACGATGCGCAGGCCGTCGGGGTCGCCATCGGCGACGAAGATGCGGAGGGAGAAGGGGGTGGTCAAAGCTGTCCTTTCATTGCGTTAACCGCTTGCATCCTTCGTGCTTCATCTCTAGCCATGATTTCTCGACCAGCGGCAAGTCTTTCTGGCGACATTTCTTCAAGCTCTGGTATTTGGTCAAACCACCTTGACCAGCGAGTCTCAATAGCCTTTAGTGATATCTCGTCAGTTTGCGTTCTTCGCCAATGAACTCGAACCAGCGCCATGAGCTCGGGGGGGAGACTAGATCGCTCCATCACCTTTTTGAAGATCCAAAGGTGCAAATCAGTTAACTCAAGTCCCGCGCTACCAACACTCGACGAAAACTCAATAGGCACTTTAGGCATCTTGGTGTGATCTGCCACCGGCATGCCTGGACCCATGGACGCCTTAAAGCCGTTGGCTCGTCGGTAAAACTCAGCTAATGTCTTTTGCGCCTTATTGAACTGTGACTGTTGATCCACCACTATCCGGGCCGCCTGTTTCCCCGTTTTGCGAATTCGATCCGCGATTCCATGCATCACTGATTGAAATCCGATCACGTTTGGCGTGACTTGAAGCATGTCCTTCTTGCTGGCAACGTTGTATGAAATCTCTGATGGATTTTTCTCTGCCCAATTGAGCGCATCAGTAATCAATTGCCTTGACCGCGCGTCCGACAGAGCACCCACACGCGCGCGCAACTCCGCACACACTTCCAGCAAAACAGGTAACGCCATATGGTCTTTTGGTTCGATACGGGCATCCCAAGCCTTCTTCGCCAACTCTTCATCAAACAAACTGGCCAGCTTCAAAAGCAATACATACCGCATCGGCGTCCAGTAACCAGTCCATGTAACGGCAGGATTAACGCCCTGATCAAAAACCTGATCGAAGAAGCAAATCACGGCATGGTCGGGTTTTGCAACTCGGTAGACATCAAATCGCATGTCAAATTTAGACGCGAGCCGCGCGACTTCCGGAACAACCGAAACTAACCGTCCGACACCTAGCTCAGCCGCGTGGAGACGAGGTACTTTAAGCCTACTGCGCAAGGAAGCCAACTCGTATTCCGCCACAACATCCAAGTTCATTCGACTTGAAAGCACGCCGTAGTAAAGCATTGGCTGCGCGGCGTCAAAGAGGTTCGGGCCAGTATGTCCGGACTCATCTACATAGAAATACAAGTCTGTTTCCTATTCAAAGTATTTCGCGGCGTATTCATCTCGGTTGTTCCATCAGATCAACTAGATAACGTATTTGCCAAAAATTGGCCCCACTCCACTGTGACGTACGCTGCCCTACTGGCGTTGGAAGAGCTGGTTAATCAAATCCCTTACCGCCAAAAACTCCCAGCTGAGATTTGGCTTGAGCACAACTTCACCGTGAGCCAGCGCGTTACGAATTTTGCGAAAAGCCTCAACCAATCCTTTGGCGTAGTCCTGCTCATGCAGAGGCCCTACAAACGGTTCACGCGGGACACCCATATAGCGAAGCATCTCCAAATGCTCAGCCTCTCGCTCAGCCCGGTCGGCAACCATCTCAAAGTTCACGTCCAGCAACCAGCGGCGCTCCAGAGCCATGTTCAGCAGTTCCTTGAGTGTGAATTTATTTGTATCCAGCCCCTCTAGCTTGGCTCGGGCCTTGATAGCCGCTTCACCCGCCACATGCACTTGCATCAGCGCCACTTGCAAGAGCCGGTAATTGAAGAAGGCATAGAGCCAGGTGTTGCGTGCGTTCTCGTAGTGTTGCCAAACATCGACTGGCACCCCGCCGTGCAAGGCACACCGATCAATCATCGCGTGGTGCTGCTCCAGCGTTCGGTTCCCGAAGGCCCGCCAGCGCTCATCTCGCGCAAGAACCGAAGTGAGCGGCGCGAGGCCATCCGATTGATCTGCCATGTTCAAACGCTTTTCCCCGTGCCGCCTGCCGCAGAGCCTGAGTGCGCGGGAGGTAGGGGACACGGGAACACCAGCGCCTTGCCGATCCAGTTGGACTTGTCGACGATGCGCAGGCCGTCGGGGTCGCCGTCGGCGACGAAAATGCGGAGGGAGAAAGGCGTACTCAACTCAACCTCAAAGCTTCAATGAGGCTTTCAACGCTTGGGACGCAACATTACTGTCACCTTGAGTGGCATTGAACAATCCGCGCACATACAGCTCATTCAACATTTTTGTCTTCTTGATGTTGTAGAGCTCAGGGTTGGCATTGAGAGCCGCGGCAATAAGCCAATCCTCCAAAAAATCAATGGCAGGCTTTTTGGCGTCGCCCTTTGCCAATTTAGAAGGGGCACCAGACTTCGTCATCTGAGGTAAAAAGATTAACGCTGGGTGCCCTTTCTTATAGTCGTCCAGAATTTCGTTATAAAGCTGAAGATGTGCGGCATTTGTAGCTTCCTTAAATACTGACTGCTTCTCCGCCTTCCCCACGTACCAAGGCATTACACGCTTAGCGCCGGTGGACTTGATTCCAAAGACATAACAGCCCGGCGCGGCCAGCTGCGCTGAAACAGTTTCATCTTCGTCAATTGACGCCTTCAGCTCCCGAATGTGATCAACCTTGATGATCCTTGGTGTCTTAATAAAGAATGGACCTAAGACTTCAAACCGCATAACAAAACCCTTCTATTTGGCGCCATTTCACGTGCATGAAAAAGAGCGCCAGTACCTTCAAACTGGAATATGCAAAAGCTCAATATCAAATTGTTCCGCTGGAACTTTCCATTCTGTAAGTGGACCGGTACCTGGTAGGTACGGAGTTGAAAAAGCAAAAATCAAGTGAGATGCAGGGTCGGAGCACCCTAAATTTTGAAAGGATGGCGCAGTGACTTTTGGAGCTCCTCCAGACCCACGTCGGAGGCTCAGCTCTCTTCGCACGCCAAGAATTTCGCGAAGGAGCTTCTTTGGAATATCTCTCCAATGCTTGGCTTCGACTCCAATAAAGACTTGATCGGATCGCGGACGAATGGTTGCACTAGGATCGCAAACCAAAATGTCAAGTTCATGGTATTCACCCCGAGCAGACGGGGCTGTTAGACCCGCCAACTTATACGAACTCAGCCCGACAAATTCGACGTCGGTCCAGATGTTGGCCACATGTTTGCCATTCAAAGTGACCTGAATGTGAGCATATGAATTATTGATTGGCCCTGGCGACGCTTTGAGGCAGACAGTACCGTTGACAACGGCAAACGAATACCCGGCAGCAGAGAGCCGACTCAATACCGCTGACAACGCTTTTGCTTCATAAAGCTTGCTTGCAACCATTCCAGCCAACGAGGCTTGTAGTCCGGACCCAGGTCCCAACACACTCGAAAAAACGGTCGAAATAGTACTAATTGCGTTTGTAATTTGAGTGGGGGTCATATCTCACGCCTCCTCTTTGGCCCGTCTGGTGAGTTGTCACCATCATCACTAGGTGTGTCAATCCCAAGGTCTCGCATGAGATCAAGGAGTGATTGCCTCAAAGTACCAATCGATCTGTATGCCGCCATGTCTTGAATCCCATTGGAATAGGCATTGCCCGAACTCACTCTTAATTCAGGATCACCGCCGGGTAAAAGCGCCCAACTCCACCCACCATCCAAATGCCGATCCAGTTCAAGATGGGTTCTGTTAATACCGGCCTCATCGAACACTTTCAGGTACATAAACAATTCTGCAAAGTAGTGCTCTAGCGCTGGGACACCAGAATCAACACCCAGCTCGATGAGTGATGCCCCAATGTCCGCATCTAATTCACCGAAACCAAACTCTCGGACCTTTGACCTAAGGTGCTCAAGAATTTCAGTAGAAGCTTCGTGATTCGATTTACTTAACCCTTCATCCATAACTTATGAACCTCATGACTTGTAAATTCAGTGCGCATTAAAAAATAGTACGAATCTAGCTTTGGAACGCATTCGCCAAAGTCGCCTGCCGCAGTGACTGCGCGCGCTGGAGGTTGGCGTCGACCTCGGCTTCGACTTCGCGGATGATGGACAGGTGGCGGTCGACTTCGGCAACGATTCGGGCTTGCTCTGCTAACGGCGGCACCGGAATTGGCAGCTTACGGCAGGTAGAAACCTGCAAGTTGTGCTGACCCGCTGTCGCTTTGGCGGTGCGTTCCAAGCGAGACAAAACTGGTTGCGCCAAAAGCCAGTGCGCCAACAGTCGATTGGCAAGTCCAGACGACGTTCTGAACGTAACAATCGCCTGGTTGATGTACCATTCGGGAAAGGTGGACGGAACGATTGAAACCTTGCCAAGCGGAGGTCCAACGATGTTCATAAGCACATCGCCGGGAATTGAACGAGACCGCGCAAGCAAGCCTTGATGCGTTGTGCCGGATACGTATGTCGGCTTCACCGTGAAGTCCAACGAACCGTCGAAGGTCAGGTTGTAGACCTTGAGAAACGGAACTTCTCCATCACCCGAAAACATTGCCTCTGGCAAAGGTGTGGAACCGCTAGCAATCTGCTCGCACATCTGCTCCGTGGTGGCATACGCCCAACCTTCAGGCAAAGGATTCAGGCCGTCTAGAACCGGTAGATCAGGCTCTTTGTATTTCCCCCTGCCCGCCCACTTCACCCGCCGCTCCTCAAGCATCCGCTGCAAAAGTTGTTCGCCGGTTTCGTAAGGGCGGCCTTCGCGGTGGGCCAGGGTGGCTTCGGTTTCTACGAGGCGGCCTTCGACGGCGGATTTGAGGACGGAGGCTTTGTAGCGTTTGAGGTTGGCTTTGACGCGCTGGAGGTTGGCGACGGCCTCGTCGAGGCGGGAGAACTGTTTTTCGAGTTCGGCGACGATTTCGTCTTGCTCGGCCACAGAGCGAAGCGGTACTTCAAGCGAAGTTATCTTTTTCTGATTCAACGACGATTGATTCACGGCATGCTGCGCGATAGCCATGAACACACCAGTGCGGCGGCAGTAGTCAAGCCAATGATGGAGGTACTTGGGGCGAAGGCGATTTGAATCCACTCGCAACCGCAACAGGTTCATACCGTGCAAAAGTGGTGCGTCGGAAGGAACGATCGCAGTCTTTCCCAAATGCAGATCGCTGTTGATGTGACTAAAGAGAATGTCACCCTTCTTGAGCCAAAAGTTATCAAGGCTTTTGCCAGCGGCATCTCGTACATAACGCACGCGGTCCATGTCAACCGTGCCCTTTGAAATCGTCTCAATTCTGGTAATCGGAATGCCGGGCAATTCCTTTTCTTGCTCGACCACAAGGCCGTTGCGGATATCAGTCAGCAATTCACCTAATGGAACAGTCGTAACCGCAGGCAGATCAACTACCTCACTCACGCCGCCAACTCCCGATTCAGTTCCTCAATCACCTTGGGCAGTTCCGCGCCAAAGAGCTGGTGCACCTTGCCCAGGCCGCCTTGGGCGTTGAAGGGGGCGTATTCAAAGTCGTCTATTTCAATGCCGAGGTTGGCGGCGATGTGGTCGCGGATCATTTCTAGCCAGTGTTGTTGCTCTTGGGTGAACGGATTGTTGTTGCTTGTCTGCTGGTGCTGGGCCAGCCAGGCTTTGAAGTTGGCCTGCACGCGCTCGGGGTAAGGCACCAGCTCGTTGGTTTGCTGCATGGCAAAGCGCACCAGGCTGACCAAATCCGTCAACAGGCGGCGCTGTGTGGCGCCTTTGACCTTGTCTTTGCGCAGGGTGGCGTAGGCCTGCCACAGGGCGCCTTCGTCAATGTTCAGCGGCGGGGCGTGCAGGGCGTCGGCAAGGGCTTTGACGTCTTCAAACTTGAGCGGCGCACGCGTGGGCCGGCTGTACAAGATTTGCAGAGCGGTGATTTCGTCTTTGTGCTGGGCGATGAACTGCTCAAAGCTTTGCACCAATGCGGTGGCGCGGTCGCTGCCCTCGCTGAAGCCGGCGTGCAGCAGGCTGTCTTGGGTGACCACGTCGATCACCAAGTCTGCCTTTTGCTTCATTTTCAATAGCTGCTCGCGCAGGGCTGGTGCGGAGAAGGGCTTGGTTGCGTCCCGAAACCGCTGGTCTGCCTCGGCGGGCGGCATGTCTTGGGTGGCGTCAATGTTCAGCGCCTCCACAATGCCGCGCGCTAGGTCGCGCAGGGTTTTGCCGCCACTCAGTTCCACCACCTTGGCGCGGTCGGCGTCGCTGGCGTCTTTGTCCAGCCGGGCCAACCTAGCGGCGATGCTGCTCAGCACTTCGTCTTGAACGCTGCCGAGACTCACCGTTTGCAAAAGCTTTTCGAAGGACTCGCTCTTCTTTGTGTCCATGGGGCGGCTGTCGGTTTTGTCGCGCTCGCATACGCCCACGCAATCGACAATGACGAAGTGGTCTTTCTTGATGTGCTCGCCAGGGTTGACGGCGGCCAGGTCGGTGGGGTTGCACACGCGCACGCCACGGCCTTTCATCTGCTCGAAGAAGCTGCGGCTTTTCACACTGCGCATGAAGACGACGATTTCCACCGGCTTTATGTCGGTGCCGGTGGCGATCATGTCCACCGTCACCGCCACGCGGGGGTAGTAGCCGGTGCGGAAGTCTTTGATGAGCTGCTCGGGGCTGGTGCCGCCGCCCTGGGCGCTGCGGTAAGTGATTTTTTGCGCGAACTCGTTGCCGCGACCAAACTCTTCGCGCAAGATTTCCACAATCTTTTCGGCGTGGTTGTCGTCTTTGGCAAAGATGAGGGTTTTTGGCAGCTCGGTGCGGGCGGGGAACATGTCTGCCTGCCAGCGGTCGCGCAGAGTGCGCACCACAGTGCGGATTTGGTCGGGCGTTTGCACGGCGCGGTCCAGCTCTTCGGGCTGGTATTCAAAGTCATCGTCCAGCTGCCAGGCGGTCTTGCGGCGGGTGGCTTTGTCTTGCGTTTCCAGCCAGAAGCCTTTGTCCACCTTGGCGCCTTGCTCGCTCACTTCGGTTTTGATGCGGTAGACGTCGTAGTTGACGTTCACACCATCGGCCACGGCCTGGGCGTGGCCGTATTCCATGACCAGGTTTTGGTTGAAGAAGCCAAAGGTTTGCTTATTGGGCGTGGCGGTCAGGCCAATGAGGTACGCGTCAAAGTACTCCAGCACCTG
>JARXAM010000135.1 GCA_029865845.1 Rhodoferax sp.
GCTCTGGTTGAGGGTGGAGGTGTACGGGGCGGCGGAAGGGCTGGTGCAGTAGTTCGGTACTTTTTTCTACTTCTCCCCCCTCCAAAACCACACCACCCCATTGCCACTCTTGTCTTGCGTGGCATAGGGCAGCTTCTCGCCTACAGACATGGTGAGAGTGCGCTTCTCCAACATCGCCAGGGCTTGCCATCCACGCGAAGCGGTGCAATGCATCACAGCCTCAGTCTCTCTTTAGCGCCAAGATGGCTGGGTCTTGGTACTGTGTGTCTATCTCTAGGCCTTTGGAAGAGGCGCTTAACTCCTTTTGGGCTCGTGCATCCCTAGACCGATTTAACCGTTGAGGCCACAGATCCTTCCAGTTTGTTCTGTCCTTTTCTATGAAGTAACCGCGCATTTCCTGTTCCTCAGTCTGAAGCTTCATCGACATCAGATAAGCGCCGGGTTGGTAGGGGTTCATGCGTTCACTGTCTCGGTGCATGGACAAATCCAGGTACACCCCGTTGGCTTGCAGTTGCCAGGAGGCCGAGGTGTCCAACGCCATCCATTCTTCAAACGTTGGTGTATAGCGGGCATCTAGCGCAACCGTGCCTTGAAAAAGGCTGCTGCGCCCCTTGAGTCGAGCGGCGTCCATGTAGTAATGCTGCTTCCACCCCGCATCTTGCAGGCGCTTGAGCAAGGCCATGACTTGCAGGCGCGCTTCGTCATGGGGAATGAGGTCCACGGGGGTAATGCCAAAGTTGATAGAAAACTCGTCCACCCCGAAGGCCAACCGCTCTACGTCTTCCACGCCTTGCACGCTTAATGCCGCAGCCAGAAAGAAGCTGTGAACGCCATGATTGACCTTGACTTTGCCGGGTAGTCGGGCTGGCCAGTGAATCGCATAAAAGTTCAAACCTGCGGGTTGCTTGGTAACACGCGCGTCGTCACGTCCGAGCGCTATCGCAAAGTCTTGTCCGCTCATTCCAAGTTGGATGCTTACTTCTTGCTTCATGGTGTGTGGTTCTGACTCATAGGTTGTTGAAACGGAAGGGTGGCAGGCACTCAAAAGGAAGCAAAGGAATGCGGTTTTAAGCACGTGCATAGGTTGATGCAGGGGCTTCACGGCATATGCGGCGGAATGGGCGCGGGTGCAGGATCGTTGAGGGTGACCCAGCTCGCCATGGTTTGCAGCTCGCCTTCCATGTAAGGCTGTTTTCGCTGCATCAAATCATGAAATGTCTTCGTGGCTGATTGAATCCACGCAAACCGACTCTTGAAGTCTTCCAGCACTGTGTCTTGTGGTGCAACCGATTTGAGCTCGGGGTCGTCTGTGGTGCAGGCTGCGGCAAACACCAGCTCTAGCGTGGGGGATGCCCAGTTGATCCACGCCTTGCGTTGCTGGCGCAGCCACCATGCAAAGTCTTCATCTGCATAGATCAAGGGCTGCAGCACAATTTTTTGTTCGTGCTCTGCAATGGCAAAGAGGTGTTCGAGTTGGGCCTTTGGCCGACCTTTGTCGTCAATCGGCAGCCCTTCAATCTCACGCACTTTCTCAAACGCACGGTGAATATGGGCATTGGTCTTGAAGTGCCCTATCTTGGGCAGTGCCTGGGCCGCCCACGGCATGGCCTGTGTGGCAGCCACCAGGGCTGGCACCAGGTTGGTGTCGCTGCGGGTGTTTTCGTACTTGGTCAAGCACTGGGGGTCATTGGTATGCATCCAGTGCCACGGCGCTATGTCATAGAACAACCACATATTGCCTTTGCCCAAACCATCCACCACGGTGGCCAGTAAACCAACACGCGCATCCTCCAGCCCACAAGCCACCGTTTTGGCGGCAAAGGCGGCAAGTGCCATCCAGTAAAAGCGGCCTTTCTTTGCCAAGGAGCCGCCTTCTTCTGTTTCCAGATAAAAGCGGGCATAGGTAGCGCTAATGCGCCGGGCACGCACGTTGTAGGCGGTCAACACATGTTTTTTACCCCGAACTACTACTGGCAAACCCCAGAGGTTGGGTCGAAAAGCCTGTGTGGATGCAAGGCGCAGGTAGGCGAACTCTTGCGCCTCTGACCACATCTCTTTGTCGGTATAGCGAATACTGACTATGTTGGTCGCCTGGGTGCTGGTGGTGCCTGTTGCTGAATCTGCCATGGTGTGCTCTTTTCTGACTAACTTTGGCGCGGTGCGTCGGTTGGGGCGTCGCCTTGTTCCGGGGACGCCTCAAATTCGGCCCACACACGTTTGACACGTACCTGGGTAACGCTTTTGGAGTAAATAGCGGGCATGTGTCCGTCTTCACGCGTTGTGCTTGCGTGCTCGCCGTGGTCGGAGGTCAGTTCGTAAGGACGATGTGCAAGTGCAGCACCGGTAGGGCTGAGCCACTCGAACTGCACACCATGCAGGTCAAGATGCGGCAAGCCCGCGACGTTGATGCCCATGGCCTTGCCCCCTTCCATGTGCTGGGTCGCCGCCTTCACATCCCACGCGCCTGCCGTGCCGTGGGTGATGCCAGCGGCGTTGAGGGTGGTGAAGCTGCCCCCGGCCACAATGCGCAGCTCCTCCTGGGCGGTGAAGAGGATGGTGGGGTTGAGCATGTTCATCACGCTTCTACTTCTCCCCTCGCCAGAACCACACCACCGCATTGCCGCTCTTGTCTTGTGTGGCATAGGGCAGCTTCTCGCCTACAGACATGGTGAGAGTGCGTCGCTCCAACATCGCCGGGGTTTGCCACACACCAGCGCGGGGGACCACTTGGCCGGGTTGGGCGCTGAGGATGGTTTGGGGTGGGGCGACCGGTGCTGGCTGGGCAAAGTACAGCGCCTCTTCGGGCGGAATACGGCCATCCAGATAGCGCTTGTCTTGCCACAGCAAGCGCCAGCGCGCGTGCTCCCATTCAGTGGTGCCTTCCAGGTTGTATTCGGTAGCGACTGCACCCGCAAAGAAGTAGTTGGGGCAGCCCACTTTGCCACTGAGTAACCAAGGCTCCCAGATGCCGTCTAGCGAGATTTCTTTACCACTCCACACCTCGCCCTGAGCGTTGGTGTTGTGCGGGGGGCATGGCGGTAACTGGGCGGGAAACACCCGAGGGATGGGCCATTGTGGTTCAAAGAACAGGGTCTCGTAAGTCCACTTCTCTGATTTGCGTTGGGTATGACTGTCCAAAAGATAGAAAGGGGCAACAGTACGTCCAAATCCGCGAGTTTTTGACAGAGCGGACTCCATCTCAACCCCTTCGATCGTTCCCTGCATATAACCTGTATGCAAAGGATTGACCATGTCGCCGGGTAGATGGCTACGCGCGCCGAGCGCTTGGTAGAACAAGCTCTCGTGCGGGGAGCCTTGGTAGTCGGCACGGCGTCCAAACAAGTGGTCAATCATGCCCGGCGGCGGGCAAACTAAAAAGGTCGTGTGTGCAGCCCTCTTTTTCTCCCCGGCTAGCAGCATGCGCAGTCCCTCCTCTTTAGGCGCCATAAAGTCCAGCATGGTGCGGTAGTCGTTCTCGAAATAGCCGATGGTTTCGCCCGCACGGGCGTGCATGCGCAGTGCATCTTGCGACCCTGGGGGGAACGCAGGCGGGTTGCGCAACTGGCGCTCTATGGCGTCCACAAAGTCTTGCTGCAACTGGCGCGCTCGGTCCAAAAAGGTGTAGCTGGTGTACTTTTTGAGCAGGTAAAACGCTTGGTCACGGGCTTGTTGTTCTTGCTCGGCGGTCATGGTGGTGGGGTTGAGCATGCTTATCTCTCGTGGGGGTGGTTCGTTTGGTTGTTGGTTTGCTTGGCCGCAGTGGCGCTGATGCGGCGGGTGTAGCCGTCGCGGGTGGTTTTGGTCGCAAACTCCCACGCGTGCAGGTACTCCACCTGGTCTGTCAGCGCTTGGGGAATGGTGGCGTCTTTCCAGTTTGTGGGTTGGGCAACCAGGGTGCGCTCTATCCACTCCTTGAGCGGGCGGTGATGTGGGTCGTAAAAGTCGATGTACAGCTGCACATCCCCACCGGGCAGCAACACCCCGGTGCCCACCGCGCTGCCGTTGTGCAGTTTCTCCATATCTACCTGCTCGGCAATGCGCCCGCTCCAAGCGCGCACTCCGTCCCAATCGTCTGGCACGCTAATGTTTTTGGCGCGCATCTCGGCCACGGTAGGGATGCGGTCTAGCCGGACGTATTGCCCGTTGCTGTTCCAGGCGCTTTTGATGGCGCAGTCCAACCGCCACGTCTTGCCATTGGGCGGCAGCGCTACCGTCCAAAAGCCTCCGGCCTTGTCTTTTCCACCCCGCGAGGTGTCCAACACCCGCACAAGCGGAACCGATTGCCCCGGTGCCAGCAGTTCAGGCCGGATAGGAGCTTTGATGCTGAAGGATTCGAGGTTGGGAAAAAAATCTAGTGTCGAACCGTCAGGCAAGTTTTCTGTCTTCTTGTAACCAATTAAGCTAGGCCACCCCTCCTTGTGCGTGTAGCTGTGCGCAGAGGTGTGGCCTTTGGACTCGATCACGATGTCGGACTTGCGTGCAATGCGCGCTTCGGTGGTCTGCACCTTCACTGCGCCACCTCCCACGTGCACCTTGGCCCACTGGCCACTTACCAGCTCGGCCCTTACTTGGTTGAGGCGGGCGTTGAGTTCAACAAAGGCTTGTGGAATTTTGCGCTCTGCCAGCATTTGCAAGTGTTGCAGCTTGGCCTGTAATGCTTGCAGCGCATTGCGCACCGAGGGCGGCAGCACGCCGCCCAGGTTTTTGACCACAAACGCGCTGGCCTGCACCAAGCGTTGTACCAGCGTGTTGAAGGCCTGTTTGACGGGTTGCTGGTACTTGGCAAAGTCCAACGCCATCAACCACTTGTGGGCATCGCCATAGCCCATCTTGCGCAAGAAGGCCAGTATCTCGGTGCCGAGTTTGACCACGTCTTCGCTTTTGCTGGCAGCCCGCATGAGCAAACGGCCCACGCCTTTGAGCACACCACCCAGCACCGGTACTACCGCCAACAAACACAGCACCAAGCTCACCCAGTTCCAAGTGTTGTTGGCCTCTTGCTCGCTGCCGCTCATGCGCAGGCTGATGGCTGTGGCGTCACGCGCAGCGGTGACCTCGCCTGCAATGGGGAACATGCTGATGGCGGCATCCACCATGATTTGCCCCACGGTGGCCTTGGTGTTGAACTCGCCCGCCAGAGCGCCACTTGTCCATTGCACGGAGTGCACCGCTGCGCTGCTAACCGTACGGGCAAAGCTCCAAATATTGTCGGCTACGTCCAGTGCTGCAGATTTGATTTCGGCGCTCATGTGTTGTCCCCTGCCTTCTTCAATGAGACTTGCATGTCTGCTTCGGTAAGCTTGTCCAAGTACTGGGAGTTCTCTTGTGCAGACTTGGGCGCAAAGGGGCGCTGATCCTCACCCCAATGCAGCGTGCCCGCCCCCTGCGGCGCGTTACTCAGGTCCGCCCGGCCACTGGCATCGAGCTGGCCTTGGGTGCTGCGCCCATCGGCGTAGTCGATGCGAAACGCTGCACCTTGTACCGGTTCGTTGTCGTGGTACTGCACCTGCACGTCGTGCGGGCTGGGCGGGAGTTGTGCGCTTGCAAACGTGGGCACCGCCACTGGCAAGCGCTTGCCGGTGGTGTGCGTGTGCTGGGTCGCCGCCTTCACATCCCACGCGCCTGCCGTGCCGTGGGTGATGCCAGCGGCGTTGAGGGCGGTGAAGAGGATGGTGGGGTTGAGCATGTTCATCACGCTTCTACTTCTCCCCCCTCCAAAACCACACCACCCCATTGCCACTCTTGTCTTGCGTGGCATAGGGCAGCTTCTCGCCTACAGACATGGTGAGAGTGCGCCTCTCCAACATCGCCGGGGTTTGCCAGACACCGGCGCGGGGGACCAC
>JARXAM010000087.1 GCA_029865845.1 Rhodoferax sp.
AACAACTGGATTTCGATCTTTGGCGGTAGCGCCTGGCAGTGGGATACGCGCCGTTGCCAGTACTACCTGCACAACTTCTTGGCCAGCCAGCCGGACCTGAACTTCCACAACCCTGCGGTGCAAGATGCCATTTTGCAAACCGTGCAGTTTTGGTTGGACTTGGGCGTGGATGGCTTCCGCCTGGACACGGCCAACTACTACTTTCACGACAAGCTGCTGCGGGACAACCCCGCGCGCGTGTTGAAGCCCGGCGAAACCGACAAAGGGGCCAACCCGTATGGGTGGCAGCAGCACCGCTACTGCAAGAGCCAGCCCGAAAACCTTGGCTTTCTGGCCCGGCTGCGGCAGCTGCTCAACCAGTACCCCGGCACCACCACGGTGGGGGAGATTGGCGATGACGATGGCGTGACGCGCATGGCGGAGTACACGCGCGGCACCGACCGCCTGCACATGGCTTACAGCTTTGACCTCTTGGGCACCGACCAAAATGCGGACCACTTCCGCAAGGTGGTGGGCCAGTTTGAGGCGCAAGCGGCCGACGGCTGGCCGTCGTGGGCGCTGTCCAACCACGACGTCGCCCGCTTGGCCACGCGCTGGGGCGGCGCGCAGCCCGACCCGCGCATGCTCAAAGCGGTGGCCACGGTGCAAATGACCTTGCGCGGCTCGCCGTGCATGTACCAAGGCGACGAACTGGGGCTCACCGAGGCGGTGCTGCGCTTTGAAGATTTGCAAGACCCGGCCGGTATCGCCATGTGGCCCAAATTGCCAGGCCGCGACGGTTGCCGCACGCCCATGCCATGGGACGCACGTGCGGTCAACGCCGCCTTCAGTTCCGGCAAACCCTGGCTGCCGGTAGACCCGGCGCACCTTGCCAAGGCGGTGAGCGTGCAGGAGGCGTCCAGCGATTCGTTGTTGCATTTTTACCGCCAACTGCTGCGCTGGCGCAAGCTGCACCCGGTCCTCATTCACGGCACCTTGCGGCTCCATGCGGGCAATGTGCAGGTGTTCGCATTTGAGCGCCAGCATGAGGGCACGACGCTCTTGTGCGTGTTCAACCTGAGCGCAAGTGTGGCGTCGTGGGACTTGCCCGAAGGCACGGCCCCAGTGGCCTTGGACGGCCAAGTGCTGACCGGCGCGCAGCGGGACGGCACCGTGCTGACGCTGCAGCCATGGGCCGGCTGGATCGCCCGTATCTGAACCTGAGGAAACGCTGAACCATGTCGAATCTGAAGTTGTCTGCCCTGCGCAAAAATTTTGGCGAAGTTGAAACCTTGCGCGGCATTGATCTGGAAGTCCGAGACGGTGAGTTTTTGGTCTTTGTCGGCCCTTCGGGTTGCGGCAAATCCACGCTGCTGCGTTGCATCGCCGGGCTGGAAGAAATCACGTCGGGCACGCTGCACATCGACAACCAGTTGGTGAACGAGCTGCCCCCGTCCAAGCGCGGCATTGCGATGGTGTTCCAAAGCTACGCGCTGTACCCGCACATGTCGGTTGCCGAAAACATGGCCTTCGGATTGCGACTGGCGGGTTTTTCCAAAGACGAAATGCACGCCGCCGTGCAGCGCGCGGCGCAGATCCTGCAAATTGAACACTTGCTGGACCGCAAGCCCAAGGCTTTGTCGGGGGGGCAGCGCCAGCGCGTGGCGATTGGGCGTGCCATTGTGCGCAAGCCGGGCGTGTTTTTGTTTGACGAACCGCTGTCCAACTTGGATGCGTCGCTGCGGGTGCAGATGCGGGTGGAGTTGTCCCGCCTGCACAAAGAACTCAAGGCCACCATGGTGTACGTGACCCACGACCAGGTGGAGGCCATGACGCTGGCAGACCGCGTCGCGGTGTTCAACGCAGGCCGGATCGAACAAGTGGGCTCCCCGCTGGAGCTGTACCACGCACCGGCCAATCTGTTCGTGGCAGGTTTTATGGGCTCGCCCAAAATGAACTTTATTGCCGCCACGCTGGAGGCTGCCACCAACACCCACGCCACCGTGCGGCTGGCCGATGGCACGCACATCGAAACACAGATCGATGCACGCACCCAGCCCATCGATGCCAGCGTGACCCTGGGTGTTCGCCCGGAGCATCTGGAGGTCCACACCACCGCCGTACCCAACAGCCTGGCCAGCACGGTGCACGTACTGGAGAACCTGGGCGAGGTGATCTACCTCTACCTCGAAGTGGCCGGTGCGGGCGCGTCTGTGGTGGCCAAAACCGCGCCGGGTAGCCGCTTGCGTGTGGGCGATGCGGCCTACCTTGCGGTAGCGCCCACCCAATGCCATTTGTTCGATGCCAAGGGGCTGGCGCTCCCGGCTTTCCATCAACCCTAACTTGTAACCGCCCCTGGGGCACCACTCACGAAGGAGATAGTCATGATCACCCACCGTAGCAAATTGAAAATGGTCGCCATTGCAGCCGCACTGGCGCTGGGCACTGGCCTGGCAGGCGCTGCCGAAAAAGGCAAACTGTTGGTCTGGGTCAACGGCGACAAAGGCTACAACGGCATTGCCAAAGTCGGTGAAGAATTCACCAAAGCCACCGGCATCAAAGTGACGGTGGAGCACCCCGAAGACGCGCCCGCCAAATTCCAGCAAGCCGCCGCCGCTGGCAAGGGCCCGGACGTTTGGATCTGGCCACACGACCGCATCGGCGAGTGGATTGGCGCGGGTCTGTTGAACCCTGTCACCCCGAGCAAAAAAGTGCAGGGCGAGATCGAATCCTTCGCATGGAACGCCTTCACCACCGGCGGCAAGACATGGGGTTACCCCATCTCGGTAGAGGCGGTTTCGCTCGTGTACAACAAGGCGCTGGTGCCCACACCGCCCAAGACTTTTGACGAGGTGATTGCGCTGGACAAAAAGCTGTCGGCCTCTGGCAAGAAGGCGATTTTGTGGGACTACAACAATACCTACTTCACCTGGCCTTTGCTGGCGGCCAACGGCGGCTATGCATTCAAGTTGAAGGCCGATGGCTCTTATGACGCAGCCGACACCGGCGTCAACAACGCCGGCGCCCTGAAAGGCGCAGAGCTGATCAGCACCATGATCAAAGGCGGCGTGATGCCCAAGGGCGCGGGCTATGCCGAAATGGAAGCCGGCATGGCGCAAGGCAAAGTGGCCATGATGATCAACGGCCCTTGGTCCTGGGACAACCTGAAGAAGGCCAACATCGACTTCGGCGTTGCCAAGATCCCGGCCGTGGGTGGCAAGGCAGCGTCGCCCTTTGTGGGCGTGTTGGGCGCCATGGTGTCCAAGGCATCGCCGCAGGCAGACGTGGCGGTGGAGTTCATTGAGAACTACCTGCTCAGCGTCAAGGGGCTCAAGCAAATTGACAGCGACGTGCCGTTGGGCGTGCCTGCCAACAAGGCCTTCTTTGCCGAAAAAGTGGGCAACCCGAACATCCAGGCCACCATGGCCAGCGCACGCGACGGTGTGCCCATGCCCAGCAACCCCGAAATGGGTCGCTTCTGGTCTTCCATGGAGTCCGCTCTGAAGGCCGTGACCGAAGGCCGCCAGGCGCCCAAAGAGGCCTTGGATGGTGCCGCCAAGCGCATCCTCGCCAAGTAAGCGCCTGATGTGCTGAGAAGACTGCTGCACCGCGTATGCGGCGCAGCAGCTTGTATTTCTTTTCGAAACTGTTTTCCGCTTGCAACCATGAACTTTCCCTCACCTGTGAAGCGTTGGGCACCTGCCACGCTATTGGCTCTGGTCTTGTTGACCGCGCTCTATGGCGTGGTGCTGGTGTATGTCGCCGGTGAAACCCTGTTGGCGGGAACCATGTTGACCACCGTGGCCTTGGCGCTGTGGGTGTACACCTCGCAGCGCACCTATGCCTACCGGTATTTGTTTCCGGGCATTGCGGCGGTGCTGGTGTTTGTGCTGTTTCCCATGCTCTACACCATCAGCATTGGCTTCACCAACTACAGCTCCAAGAACTTGTTGGAGTTCCCCCGTGCCACCCAGTATTTTTTGGAAGAAACATTTCGCGCAGAGGGTGACAGCTACGCCTTCGAGTTGTTTGCCGATGGCAAGGAGTTTCGCGTTCGGCTGGAAGACTCCCAGGGGCGTGCCTATGTTTCGGGTCCGCTGGCCCTGGTGGACACCAAGCCACGGTCTATTGAGATGCAGCCCGCAGGAAACGTGCAGGCCGTGTTGGCAGAGCCCCTGCCTATCAAAGATGTGATCGCCAAGCAGGTCCACATCAAGCCCTTGAGCTTTGTCATGCCCAGCGGTGCCCCCCTTGCTATGACGGGGCTGCGCGAATTTGGGCCGGTGTCTGCGCTGTATGAAAAGCTGCCAGATGGTGGCTTGAAGAACCGCCAGACCGGCGATGTCATTCAGCCCAACTTTCAAAGTGGCTTTTATGAAACCTCTGCCGGCGAGCGATTGTCGCCCGGCTTTCAGGTGGGCGTGGGATGGTCGAACTACCAGCGCATCTTTACCGACCAGGCGTTTCAGGCGCCCTTTGTCCGCATCTTGGTATGGACCATCGTGTTTTCGGCACTGACCGTGGTGCTCTCCTGCGCACTGGGCATGTTTTTGGCCGTGCTGTTCAATTGGGATGCGTTGCGCTTCAAGGGCGTGTACCGCACCTTGTTGTTCTTGCCGTATGCCGTGCCGGGGTTCATCTCCATCCTGGTGTTCAAAGGCTTGTTCAACAACAACTTTGGCGAAATCAACCTGATTTTGGATGCCTTGTTTGGCGTGCGTCCCCCTTGGTTTTCGGACCCACTGTTGGCCAAAATGATGCTGGTGGTGGTGAACATCTGGCTGGGGTATCCGTACATGATGGTGCTGTGCCTGGGGCTTATCAAGGCCATTCCTGCGGACCTGTACGAGGCATCGGCCGTGGCCGGTGCGGGCCCGCTGACCAACTTTTTCAAGATCACACTGCCCTTGATCTTGAAGCCCCTCACGCCCCTGCTGATCGCCTCGTTCGCGTTCAACTTCAACAACTTTGTGCTGGTGAGTTTGTTAACCGGCGGGAGCCCTGACTTTTTGGACACCACCGTACCGGCCGGGACCACCGACCTGTTGGTGTCGTACACCTACCGCATCGCCTTCCAAGACTCGGGGCAGCAATACGGCTTGGCCGCAGCGATCTCCACCGTGATTTTTGTCATGGTGGCGCTGATTGCGCTGGTGCAGATGCGCTTTTCAAAAATCGCCAAAGAAGACACACGTTAAGGAGCAGCTCCCATGGCCATTGTTTTGGACACATCGCATCGCTGGCGCGTGCTGGCGGCCCATGCCTTTTTGATCGGGTTGATCGCAGTGGTGATCTTTCCCTTTTTGATGATTCTTTCCATCTCGCTGCGCCCGGGCAACTTCGCCGCCGGTAGCCTCATCCCCGAGCACATCAGCCTAGAGCACTGGAAGCTCGCGCTCGGCATTTCGTACACCGATGTGGACGGTCGCCTGGTGCAGCCCGATTTTCCGGTGCTGTTGTGGCTGTGGAATTCTGTCAAAGTGGCCGGGCTGTCCGCGCTGACAACGCTGGCGCTCTCCACCACCTCGGCGTACGCCTTTGCACGCATGAAGTTCCGGGGCAAACAGGCCGCGTTGGGCGGACTCATGCTGATGCAAATGTTCCCGGCGGTATTGGCGCTGGTGGCCATTTACGCCATCTTCGACCGTTTGGGCAACGTGTTTCCGGCCATTGGCATCGACAGCCATGCTTCGTTGTTGCTGGCCTATTCGGGCGGCATTGCGCTGCACGTGTGGACCATCAAGGGCTACTTTGACACCATTCCCGCCGAGATTGAAGAGGCCGCCAAAGTCGACGGGGCCACTGCGTTTCAGGCGTTCCGGATGGTGCTGCTCCCCATGGCGGTGCCGATCTTGGTGGTGGTGTTTTTGCTGTCCTTTATTGGCGCCATCATCGAGTACCCGGTGGCATCGGTTTTGCTGCATGAAGAGGCCAAGCTCACGCTGGCGGTAGGATCGAAGCTTTTCCTGTACGAACAAAAATACCTGTGGGGTGATTTTGCAGCCGCGGCCATCTTGTCCGGCCTGCCCATCACGGTGGTGTTTGTGTTGGCACAGAAGTGGATGATTTCCGGCCTGACCGCAGGCGGTATCAAAGGTTGATTCAAACAAAGGTGGTGTGTCCGTGGCAAACAAGACGCTGAATGTTCACGGGGGGCGCAGCGGCGTCACCCCAGTGCCGATGGGGGTGGCGTAGTGGCGGTCGGAGTGGGTGTGGAACTCGCGGGTGTTCGGGTTGGGCTTGCAGCGTGAGCATCAAGCAGTTGGCCCAGGCACTGGGTTTGTCCACCTCCACCGTCAGCCGGGCATTGAACGGCTATACGGATGTCAACGCACTGACCCGCACCCGTGTGCAGGAAATGGCCGATGCCATGGGCTACCGCCCGGACGCCGGTGCACGCCGCCTGGTGCGCGGCAACACCGATGCGATTGGCATTGTGTATTCCGCCGCGGTGGAAAACCTCGGTAACCCCCAGTTTTTGGACATGGCCGACGGTCTGGGCGAGCGCCTGGAGCGCGAGCATCTGGACTTGTTGCTGGCGGTTGCCAAAAATGAAACGGAACTCGGCATCTACGAACGCTTGTTCAAAGGCGGGCGGGTGGATGCGGTGGTGGTGCCCAACACCCGTGTGCACGATCCGCGCGTGGATTTTTTGCTCAAAAACGGCTACCCGTTTGTGGGCTATGGCCGCACCGAAGAATGCGCCCATTACTCGTGGCTGGACTTTGACAATGACATGGGCAGCCAACTGGCCGTCACGCATTTGCTGGGCCTGGGCCACACCCGCATTGCCTACGTGCACGCGCCCTTGGAGTTGAACTTTGCTTTTCAGCGCCACCGTGGTTATGTCCGCACCCTGCGCGAAGCGGGTGTGGAGTGCCCGCCGCACTATTGCATTGGCGGGGTGAACGACCGGCGCAGCGGCCTGAACGCCGTGGCCCAGGTGTTGGCCCTGTCGCCCCGGCCGACGGCTGTGCTGGTGGACAACAACTTGGGCGGTGTGGGCCTGATTCGCGGCCTAATGGATGCCAAGCTGCGGGTCGGCCACGATATTTCCGTGGTGGTGCACGGCGATATCCCGCAAGACACGCTGCTGACCGGGCTGAACGTGACCACCGTCACCCAGCCCACCCCGCAAACCACCGGCTTTGCATTGGCCGAGATGGTGATGAAGGTGTTGCGCGAGCCTGCCGGTGCTCCTTACCAGATGTTGCGCCCCCCGGCATTGCAAGTGGGCACCAGCAGTGGGCCGGTGGGTTGAACGCAGTACTGACCAATGCCCTTTTCAGTCCACTATCGCGCGAGCCGTTCACGCCCTACCGCCCCTAGGGCACCGCTCGGGAATACGCATCGTGCCGTCACAGGGCTGCCTCGTGGCGACCTAGCCGGTTGTGCAGGGCTCACCTTTTGGGTGAGCCGACCACCTTTAACGAGGGCGGGTTTTCCGAAAAGGTGAGTCACTCCGTGCGAGGTGAACGAGTTTTCTCAGGCCACCTTCGCCCGCTCCAGCATGGCGTGGAGCAACACATTGCACCCCGCCGTGATGTGCTCGGGCTTGGCATCCTCAATCTCGTTGTGGCTGATGCCGTCCTTGCAGGGGATGAAGATCATGCCGCTGGGCGCCAGCTTGGCCATGTACACCGCGTCGTGCCCAGCGCCTGAGACGGCGGGCATGTTGCTGTAGCCCAGCTTCTTGGCGGCGCGGCCCACCGCTTCCACGCAGTTGTCGTGAAAAGCGATCGCGTTGTAGCTGGAAACCATATCAATTTTCACGTCCACGCCGTGCTCTTGCGCCACTTTGGCGGCAAAGGCTTTCACTTCGTCGGCCATCTGGTCTACCAGCGCATCGGTGCTGTTGCGCAAGTCGATGCTGAACTTCACCCGACCCGGAATCACGTTACGGCTGTTGGGGAACACCTGCACCATGCCCACGGTGCCGCGGCCATGCGGCGGGTGGCGGTGGGCGGCTGCCACCACGTCTTGCATGATGCGCGTTGCGGCCAGGAGCGAGTCTTTGCGCAGCGCCATGGGGGTGGGACCGGCATGGGCTTCCATGCCGGTCACGGTGCAGTCAAACCAGCGAATGCCCAGCACGCCGCTGACCACGCCGATGGTCTTGTCGTTGTCTTCCAGCACGGGGCCTTGTTCGATGTGGGTCTCGAAGTAGGCGCCGATGGGGTGGTCGCCGGGCTCCTGGTCGCCGATGTAGCCGATGCGCTCCAGCTCACCCTTCACGGTCTTACCTTCGGTGTCGGTGGCGGCGTAGGCGTGCTCCAGCGTGAAGGCCTTGGCGAACACGCCTGAGCCCATCATCACGGGCACGAAGCGGCTGCCTTCCTCATTGGTCCAGAAGGCGACTTCGATGGGGGCTTCGGTTTCGATGCCGTGGTCATTCAGCGTGCGCACCACCTCGATGCCCGCCAGCACGCCGTAGTTGCCGTCGAACTTCCCGCCCGTGGGCTGGGTGTCGATGTGGCTGCCGGTCATGATGGGCGGCAAATTGTTGTTGCGGCCGGGGCGGCGCATGAAGCCGTTGCCGATCTTGTCGATGGTGACGGTCATGCCTGCCTCGCGCGCCCAGCGGGTGACGAGGTCGCGGCCCTGCTTGTCCAGGTCGGTGAGCGTGAGACGGCAAACGCCGCCCTTGGGGGTGGCGCCGATCTGCGCCAGCTCCATGAGTGAGTCCCACAGGCGCTGGCCGTTGATGCGCAGGTTTTCGATGTCGGTCTTCACTTTGGTGTCCATGGTGTTCTCCGGATGCATTGCAGCAGTTAACGCGCAACGGCGGTGGGCGCCATGTCCTGCGCACGCTTTTGCACGGCCTGGAAGTTGGCGCCAAACGCAGGGCGCTTGATGTAGCGGCCTTTGCCCTGCTCGGCCCGCAGGTCGCCGTTGGCAAACACCACGCGCCCCTGGCTCACGGTGTGACTAGGGATGCCGCGCACAGTGCGGCCTTCAAAGATGTTGAAGTCGCCCTTGCTGAACTGCGTCATGGCCGAGAAGGTCTTGGTGCCTTGCGGATCCCACAGTACCAGGTCGGCATCGGCGCCTCGCCAATGAAGCCTTTGCGCGGGTAGATGTTGAACAGCTTGGCCGCGTTGGCCGAGGTGATGGCCACGAACTCGGATGGCGTGAGTCGCCCAGTGTTCACGCCGCCATCCCACAGCGCAGCCATGCGCTCCTCCACACCGCCCGTGCCGTTCGGGATCTTGGCGAAGTTCTCTTTGCCCATGGCCTTTTGCGCAGCGCAGAAGGTGCAGTGGTCCGTGGCCGTAGTGTGCAGCTGGCCCGACTGCAGGCCGCGCCACAGCGCCTCCTGGTGGCCCTTGGGGCGGAAGGGCGGGCTCATCACATAGGCGGCGGCCTTGGCAAAGTCGGGGTCGCGGTAGACGCTGTCGTCCACCAGCAGGTGGCCCGCCAGCACTTCACCGTACACGCGCTGGCCACGCGCACGGGCGCGGGCAATGGCGTCGGCGGATTCCATGCAGCTCACGTGCACCACGTAAATCGGTACACCCAGCACGTCGGCAATGGCGATAGCGCGGTTGGCGGCTTCGGCCTCGACCATGGGCGGGCGCGAGAGCGGGTGGCCCTCGGGGCCGGTGATGCCCATCTTTGCGACCTCCTGCTGCAGCAGGTACACCAGCTCGCCGTTCTCCGCATGCACCGTGGGCATGGCCCCAAGTTCGAGTGCGCGCTTGAAGCTGTTCACCAGGGTTTCGTCATCGCACATGATGGCGTTCTTGTAGGCCATGAAGTGCTTGAAGCTGTTCACGCCCTCGTCCTGCACCAGCGTGCCCATGTCGGCGCGCACCTGCTCACTCCACCAGGTGATGGCGACGTGAAACGAATAGTCGGCGGCCGACTTCTCCGCCCAGCCGCGCCACTTACGATAAGCATCCAGGATGGGTTCTTGCGGATCGGGGATCACGAAGTCGATGATGC
>JARXAM010000078.1 GCA_029865845.1 Rhodoferax sp.
CGTGAAGCAATTGGCAAGCATCCCTTCCAAGGAAGTGTTGTTGGCTCAGTTGTTGGGCTTGATGCAGTCCCCCATCTCTCGTACAGCACGCGTGCTGGCAGCGTTGGCGGAACAGCGTGGCGCAGGTGCAGCAGAAGCTGCTCCCGCAGAGGCAGCCGCAGCGTAATTGCTGCCTGTCTGTAGTAACCAATATTGTTAGGAAATCAAAATGGCATTCGATAAAGACGCATTTTTGTCCGCTTTGGACAGCATGACAGTCATGGAACTCAACGACCTGGTGAAAGCCATCGAAGAGAAGTTTGGTGTGAGTGCTGCTGCAATGGCTGCTCCCGCTGCTGGTGGTGCCGCTGCTGGTGCTGCTGCAGCTGAAGAAAAGACTGAGTTCAACGTCGTCTTGACTGAAGCTGGCGCAAACAAAGTCTCCGTGATTAAGGCTGTGCGCGAAATCACCGGTCTGGGCCTGAAAGAAGCCAAGGATCTGGTGGATGGCGCTCCCAAGGCCGTCAAGGAAGGCATCTCCAAGGCTGACGCGGAAGCTGCCAAGAAGAAGCTGGAAGAAGCTGGCGCTAAAGTCGAACTCAAGTAATCGACTGTTGTCCATGGGCTGGAGGTTCCAAAAGGGCCTCCAGCCTTTGCCGCTTGTTGGTGGCTCTAATTAGTGTGCACTGGAAAGCAGTTTTTCACCGTTTTCCAGTGTCTTCTGATCCGACTGCAGAAGATGCCTTGGTACGGGTTGCGTGCAATGCGCAGCCGTCCGCCAATGATTGGTAGAGGCCAATCACCAAGCCTGTTGAGTGTGCAGCTCAACGCGACAGTCGCCTAGGACCCCCAGGATTCCTTAGCCTTTGCCCGGAGATCTAATGGCTTACACATACACAGAACGCAAGCGGATTCGCAAAAACTTCGGTAGTCGCGATAGCGTGCTTGAGATTCCCTATTTGCTGCAGATGCAAAAAGATGCGTACACCGCATTTTTGCAGGCAGACATTGCCCCCAAGAAGCGTACTAACGAGGGTTTGCAAGCTGCTTTTGAGGCTGCGTTCCCCATCGTTTCCCATAACGGTTTTGTCGAGATGAAGTACCTTGAGTACAACCTCGCCAAGCCTGCGTTTGACGTGCGTGAGTGCCAGACTCGTGGGCTCACCTATGCATCGGCTGTGCGCGCCAAGGTGCAACTGATCATTTATGACCGCGAGTCCTCGACGGGTCAAAACAAGGTGGTCAAGGAAGTCAAAGAGCAAGAGGTCTACATGGGCGAAGTGCCCTTGATGACGGGCAAAGGCTCTTTCATCATCAACGGCACCGAGCGGGTGATCGTGTCGCAGTTGCACCGCTCGCCTGGCGTGTTCTTCGAGCACGACAAGGGCAAGACCCACAGCTCGGGCAAGTTGCTGTTTTCTGCACGCATCATCCCTTACCGTGGCTCTTGGTTGGACTTTGAATTCGACCCCAAAGACCTGCTGTACTTCCGCGTGGACCGCCGCCGCAAAATGCCGGTCACGATTTTGCTCAAGGCCATTGGACTGAACAACGAGTCCATCCTTGCCAATTTCTTTGTGAACGACAACTTCCGCTTGATGGACAGCGGCGCACAAATGGAATTTGTGGCAGAGCGTCTGCGCGGTGAAGTGGCGCGTTTTGACATTACGGACAAGTCTGGCAAAGTGGTTGTGGCGAAAGATAAGCGCGTGACTGCGCGGCACACCCGTGAATTGGAGCAGTCGGGCACCACGCACATCAGCGTTCCCGAAGACTTCTTGATCGGACGCGTGGTTGCTCACAATGTCGTGGACACCGATACCGGCGAGATTCTTGCCAAAGCGAACGAAGAACTGACGGAGGCGTTGCTCAAAAAGCTGCGCAGCGCGGGCATCCATGACCTAGCCTGCATCTACACCAACGAGTTGGACCAAGGTGCCTATATTTCGCAAACCTTGCGTACTGACGAAACGGTGGACGAGTTTGCAGCGCGCGTCGCCATCTACCGCATGATGCGTCCCGGGGAACCACCGACGGAAGACGCCGTGCAGGCGCTGTTCCAGCGTTTGTTCTACAACCCCGATACCTACGACCTGTCGCGCGTGGGCCGCATGAAGTTCAACGCGAAGATGGGGCGTTCGGAGTCCACTGGCCCCATGGTGCTGACCAACGAAGACATCTTGGCCGTGGTCAAGATCTTGGTGGACTTGCGCAATGGCCGCGGCGACGTGGACGACATCGACCACTTGGGCAACCGCCGCGTGCGTTGCGTGGGCGAATTGGCCGAAAACCAATACCGCACCGGTTTGGCACGTATCGAAAAGGCCGTCAAAGAACGCTTGGGTCAAGCCGAGCAAGAGCCTTTGATGCCGCATGACCTGATCAACAGCAAGCCGATTTCGGCCGCCCTGAAAGAGTTCTTCGGCGCGTCCCAGCTATCCCAATTCATGGACCAGACGAACCCGCTGGCCGAAATCACCCACAAGCGCCGTGTATCGGCCCTGGGCCCCGGTGGTTTGACCCGTGAGCGCGCTGGCTTCGAAGTACGAGACGTGCACGTGACCCATTACGGTCGTGTGTGCCCTATCGAAACTCCAGAAGGACCAAACATCGGACTGATTAACTCGTTGGCTTTGTATGCACGACTCAACGAGTATGGATTTATCGAAACCCCCTACCGCCGTGTTGTCGATGGCAAGGTGACCAACGACATCGACTACTTGTCTGCCATCGAAGAAGGCAAGTACGTGATTGCGCAGGCGAACGCAGCGCTGGACAAAGAGGGCGTTTTGACCGGCGATCTGGTTTCGGCCCGTGAAAAGGGTGAATCCATCCTTGTGGGCGCTGAGCGCGTTCAATACATGGACGTGTCCCCCGCACAGATCGTGTCGGTGGCGGCGTCTCTGGTTCCGTTCTTGGAACACGATGATGCGAACCGCGCGCTGATGGGTGCCAACATGTCGCGCCAGGCCGTACCCGTGTTGCGTCCCGAAAAGCCCATGGTGGGGACCGGTATCGAGCGCGTGGCCGCGGTCGACTCGGGTACTGTGGTGACCGCAACCCGTGGCGGTATCGTTGACTACGTGGATGCGACCCGTGTGGTGATCCGCGTGAACGATGCGGAGGCGCAAGCTGGTGAGGTGGGTGTGGACATCTACAACCTGATCAAGTACCAGCGTTCCAACCAGAACACCAACATCCACCAGCGCCCCATCGTGAAGAAGGGCGACAAGCTCTCCAAGGGCGACGTGATTGCAGACGGTGCCTCCACCGACCTGGGCGAAATCGCCATTGGTCAGAACATGCTGGTCGCGTTCATGCCATGGAATGGCTACAACTTCGAAGACTCGATTTTGATCAGCGAGCGCGTGGTGGCAGAAGACCGCTACACCTCCATCCACATCGAGGAACTCGTGGTGATGGCTCGTGACACCAAGTTGGGTGCGGAAGAAATCACCCGCGATATTCCCAACCTGAGCGAGCAGCAGCTGAACCGTCTGGACGAGTCCGGCATCATCTACGTGGGCGCCGAAGTGCTGCCCGGCGACACCTTGGTGGGCAAGGTCACGCCCAAGGGCGAGACCACGCTCACTCCTGAAGAGAAGCTCTTGCGTGCGATCTTCGGTGAGAAGGCCAGCGACGTGAAGGACACCTCTTTGCGCGTGGACCAGGGCAGCTCCGGTACCGTGATCGATGTGCAAGTGTTTACCCGCGAAGGCATTCAGCGGGACCGCCGTGCACAGCAGATCATCGACGACGAACTCAAGCGTTTCCGTCTGGACCTGAACGACCAGCTACGTATTGTGGAAGCCGATGCGTTTGACCGTATCGAGAAGCTGTTGACTGGCAAAGTGGCCAATGGCGGCCCACAAAAGCTGGCCAAAGGCACCAAGCTCGACAAGGCTTACCTGACTTCCGTGGAGAAATTCCACTGGTTTGACATTCGTCCAGCGGACGAAGAGGTTGCAAGCCAACTTGAGAGCATCAAGAACTCCTTGGAGCAAACCCGCCACAGCTTCGACCTCGCGTTTGAAGAAAAGCGCAAGAAGTTGACGCAAGGCGACGAGTTGCCCGCAGGCGTGTTGAAGATGGTCAAGGTCTACATCGCGGTCAAGCGCCGCCTGCAGCCCGGTGACAAGATGGCCGGTCGCCACGGTAACAAGGGTGTGGTCTCCAAGATCACCCCAGTGGAAGACATGCCTTACCTGGCCGACGGAACCCCCGTGGACATCGTGTTGAACCCCTTGGGCGTTCCATCGCGTATGAACATTGGTCAGGTGTTGGAAGTGCACTTGGGCTGGGCCGGCAAGGGCTTGGGCCAGCGCATCGGCGACATGCTGCAACGGGAGGCTGCATCTGCAGAAATTCGTGGTTTCCTGGAGCAGGTCTACAACAGCACCGGTCGCAAGGAAGACCTGGCCGAGTTGTCGGATGCCGAGGTCCGCGAAATGGCCGAGGAATTGACCAGCGGCGTGCCGTTTGCGTCTCCGGTGTTTGACGGTGCCACCGAAAAAGAAATCGGTGACATGTTGCAACTGGCCTACCCCGATGACGTGGCCAAGCACAAGGGGCTGACTGCCACCCGTACCCAGGCCCAACTGTACGACGGACGCAGCGGAGACCCCTTCGAGCGCACCACCACCGTGGGCTACATGCACTACCTGAAGCTGCACCACTTGGTGGACGACAAGATGCACGCCCGTTCCACCGGTCCGTACAGCTTGGTGACGCAACAGCCCTTGGGCGGTAAGGCCCAGTTCGGTGGCCAGCGCTTCGGTGAAATGGAAGTGTGGGCGTTGGAGGCGTATGGCGCGTCCTACGTGCTGCAGGAAATGCTCACCGTCAAGTCCGACGACGTGCAAGGCCGTACCAAGGTGTACGAGAACATCGTCAAGGGCGAGCACTCTATTGAAGCCGGTATGCCGGAATCGTTCAATGTGTTGGTCAAGGAAATTCGTTCCTTGGGCATCGACATTGAGCTGGATCGTTCTTAAAGACTAAGGGAAAGAAGTCACATGAAATCTTTACTCGACCTGTTCAAGCAGTTCACGCCCGATGAGCATTTCGATGCCATCAAGATCGGCATGGCGTCGCCTGAGAAGATCCGCTCCTGGTCTTTCGGTGAAGTCAAGAAGCCTGAAACCATCAACTACCGCACCTTCAAGCCCGAGCGTGACGGCCTGTTTTGCGCCAAGATTTTCGGACCCATCAAGGACTACGAATGCTTGTGCGGCAAGTACAAGCGCCTGAAGCACCGTGGCGTGATTTGCGAGAAGTGCGGCGTGGAGGTCACACAGACCAAAGTGCGCCGTGAACGCATGGGCCACATCGACCTGGCCGCACCGTGCGCGCACATCTGGTTCCTGAAGTCCCTGCCAAGCCGTTTGGGCTTGGTGTTGGACATGACCCTGCGGGACATTGAGCGCGTGTTGTACTTCGAGGCATACGTGGTCACCGACCCCGGCATGACCCCGCTCAAGAAGTACAGCATCATGTCCGAGGACGACTTTGACGCCAAATTCCAGGAATACGGCGATGAGTTCACCGCCAAGATGGGCGCTGAGGGCATCAAGGACTTGCTGGAAAGTATCGACATCGATGGCTCCATCGAGAAGCTGCGCAACGATCTGACCGGCTCCGAGCTCAAGATCAAGAAGAACGCCAAGCGCCTCAAGGTGCTGGAAGCCTTCAAGAAGTCCGGCATCAAGCCCGAGTGGATGGTGTTGGACGTGCTGCCCGTGTTGCCACCGGACTTGCGTCCTTTGGTGCCTCTGGATGGCGGCCGCTTTGCGACCTCGGACCTGAACGACCTATACCGCCGCGTGATCAACCGCAACAGCCGTCTGCGCCGTTTGCTGGAACTGAAGGCTCCCGAAATCATCGCGCGCAACGAGAAGCGTATGTTGCAAGAAGCCGTGGACAGCTTGCTGGACAACGGCCGTCGCGGCAAGGCCATGACCGGCGCCAACAAGCGCGCACTCAAGTCCCTGGCCGACATGATCAAAGGCAAGAGCGGTCGTTTCCGCCAAAACTTGCTGGGCAAGCGCGTGGACTATTCCGGTCGTTCCGTGATTACCGTGGGCCCTACCCTCAAGCTGCACCAGTGCGGTCTGCCCAAGCTGATGGCCTTGGAGTTGTTCAAGCCCTTCATTTTCGCGCGCCTGGAAGCCATGGGCATTGCCACCACCATCAAGGCGGCCAAGAAAGAAGTCGAATCCGGCACTCCCGTGGTGTGGGACATTCTGGAAGAGGTCATCAAAGAGCACCCCGTGATGCTGAACCGTGCACCTACGCTGCACCGTTTGGGTATCCAGGCGTTTGAGCCCATCTTGATTGAAGGCAAGGCCATCCAGTTGCACCCCCTCGTTTGCGCGGCCTTCAACGCCGACTTCGACGGTGACCAAATGGCGGTCCACGTTCCCCTGTCGGTGGAAGCACAAATGGAAGCCCGCACCTTGATGCTGGCCTCCAACAACGTGCTGTTCCCTGCCAACGGCGAGCCCTCCATCGTGCCGTCGCAAGACGTGGTGCTGGGCCTGTACTACACCACCCGCGACCGTATCAACGGCAAGGGTGAGGGCTTGGTGTTCGCGGACACCGGCGAAGTCCAGCGCGCGTTCGACGCGGGTCAGGTGGACTTGAACGCGCGCATCAACGTGCGTTTGACGGAGTGGACCAAGAACAAGGAAACCGGCGAGTTTGTGCCGGAAACCAAGCTGTGGGAAACCACCGCCGGCCGCGCCTTGTTGTCCGAAATCCTGCCCAAAGGATTGCCGTTCGCCAACATCAACAAGGCCTTGAAGAAGAAGGAAATCTCCAAGCTCATCAACGTGTCCTTCCGCAAATGCGGATTGAAGGAAACCGTGGTGTTTGCCGACAAGCTGCTGCAAAGCGGTTTCCGTTTGGCCACTAAGGCGGGTATTTCCATCTGTATCGACGACATGTTGGTGCCGCAGGAAAAGCACGACATCATCGGTCGCGCCCAGAAGGAAGTGAAAGAGATCGAGCAGCAGTATGTGTCCGGTTTGGTGACTTCCGGCGAACGCTACAACAAGGTGGTGGACATCTGGGGCAAGTCGGGTGACGAAGTGTCCAAGGTGATGATGGCCAAGTTGTCCAAGGAACTGGTCACCGACCGCCATGGCAACCAAGTGCAACAGGAATCCTTCAACTCCATCTACATGATGGCGGACTCTGGTGCCCGCGGCTCTGCAGCCCAGATCCGTCAGGTGGCCGGTATGCGGGGTCTGATGGCCAAGCCCGATGGTTCCATTATTGAAACGCCGATTACCGCGAACTTCCGCGAAGGTCTGAACGTGTTGGAGTACTTTATCTCCACCCACGGTGCCCGTAAGGGTCTGGCCGACACCGCGCTGAAAACCGCGAACTCCGGTTACCTCACACGCCGTTTGGTAGACGTGACCCAAGACTTGGTGGTGACCGAGCAGGATTGCGGCACCCACGAAGGCTCGCTGATGCGCGCTATCGTGGAAGGCGGAGAAGTGATCGAATCCCTGCGTGACCGTATCCTTGGCCGCACTGCTGCTGATGATGTGCTGCACCCAGAAACACGCGCCGTGTTGTTGAATGCCGGCGCCATGTTGGAAGAAGACGAAATCGAAATGCTGGAAACTGCCGGCGTCGACGAAGTCAAGGTCCGCACCGCACTGACCTGCGAAACCCGCTTCGGTATTTGCGCCAAGTGCTATGGCCGTGACTTGGGTCGCGGCGGTTTGATCAACGGCGGTGAAGCCGTCGGTGTGATTGCGGCACAGTCCATCGGTGAACCCGGTACCCAGCTGACCATGCGTACCTTCCACATTGGTGGTGCGGCGTCGCGTGCGGCCATCGCTTCGAGCGTGGAAGCCAAGTCCAACGGCAACATCGGCTTTAACGCCACGATGCGCTATGTGACGAACAGCAAGGGCGAGCTGGTGGTGATTGCCCGTTCCGGCGAGATCATCATCCATGATGAACATGGCCGCGAGCGCGAGCGTCACAAGGTGCCGTATGGTGCGGTTCTGACCGTCAAGGCGGACCAGGCGATCAAGGCCGGTGCCGTGTTGGCGAACTGGGACCCACTGACCCGCCCCATCATCACGGAGTTTGCCGGTAAGGCCCACTTCGAAAACGTGGAAGAAGGCTTGACGGTTGCCAAGCAGGTGGATGAGGTGACGGGTTTGTCTACCTTGGTCGTGATCGATCCGAAGCGTCGCGGTGCCGCCAAGGTCGTGCGCCCGCAAGTGAAGCTGATCGATGCGTCCGGCAACGAAGTCAAGATTCCTGGCACCGATCACTCCGTGACCATTGGCTTCCCCGTGGGTGCCTTGGTGCAGGTGCGTGACGGCCAGGACGTGGGCCCCGGCGAAGTGCTGGCCCGTATCCCTATCGAAGGCCAGAAGACCCGCGACATTACCGGTGGTCTGCCCCGGGTTGCCGAGTTGTTCGAAGCCCGCTCCCCCAAAGACAAGGGTGTGTTGGCCGAGGTCACCGGTACCGTGTCCTTCGGTAAAGAGACCAAAGGCAAGGTGCGCTTGCAGATCACCGATCCGGAAGGCCGCGTCTGGGAAGAGCTGGTGCCCAAGGAGAAGAACATCTTGGTGCACGAAGGCCAGGTGGTCAACAAAGGCGAGTCCGTGGTGGACGGCCCGGCCGACCCGCAAGATATCTTGCGCTTGCTCGGTTCGGAAGAGCTGGCCCGCTACATCGTGGACGAAGTGCAGGACGTGTACCGCTTGCAGGGCGTGAAGATCAACGACAAGCACATTGAAGTGATTGTTCGCCAGATGTTGCGTCGAGTGGTCGTTGAAAACGCCGGGGACTCTGGCTACATCAACGGCGAACAGGTCGAACGTTCCGAGATGCTCAACACCAATGACGCTTTGCGCGCCGAAGGCAAGATCCCTGCAACTTACACCAATTTGTTGCTGGGTATTACCAAGGCATCGTTGTCCACCGACAGCTTCATCTCCGCGGCCTCGTTCCAAGAAACGACCCGCGTGCTGACCGAAGCGGCCATCATGGGCAAGCGCGACGAGTTGCGTGGCTTGAAGGAAAACGTGATCGTCGGCCGCTTGATTCCTGCCGGAACCGGTTTGGCGTACCACGAAGCACGCAAGGTTCGCGAAACGATGGACGACGCAGAGCGTCGTGCCATTGCGGAAGCCGAGGCCGCAGAGCTGGCCACCATGGCAAGCCTGATGGAAGACGCGCCTTCGGAAGGCAATTCCGGTAACGCGTAAACCGTTACGCTGTGTACAGGCGCCCCAAGTTGTGAACGACTTGGGGCGTTTTTTTTGTTATGGACCCTGTTAACTATGTCGCATGGGGCTGCGGCCGCGCAGGGTCGATATGCCCACACAACAGAATACCCATTGAGCATGACGAACAGTGAAAATGCGCCCGCGCTGTGGCGCCAGTTGACCGCAACCATGCACGTGCTCTTGGCGGTAGACCAAGGCCAATCTGGCAGTGTGGCTCTGGACCGCACGCCACCCGAGTTGCGCTCAGGAGTACAAGCACTCGCATTTCATGCGTGGCGAAACTTGGGATACGCGCGTGCCATCTGCAAGTTGCTGGTCAAACGCCCACCCCCGCCCGAGACCTATACCTTGCTGTGCCTTGCGTTGACACTTTGCCGTGCATCGACTTCAGAGATGTACGACGCGTTTACGCTGGTCAACCAAACGGTAGAGGCGGCGAAACGGTCGCCTGTGACGCGGGCGCAGGCTAACTTTATCAACGCTTGTTTGCGTCGCTATCTTCGTGAGCACGATGCGTTAGATAAGGCGGTTGCGCACGACCTGGAGGCCCGTTGGAATCACCCCGCATGGTGGGTCAAACGTCTCCAGCGAGAATATCCGCTGGCATGGGAATCTGTTTTGGAGGCGGCGAATCAACAGCCGCCCATGACACTTCGCATCAACCTGCGAAAGACTGACATGACGCATTACCTGGGTTTGCTCCAGGGTGCCAATATTGAATTTTCAGAAGCGGACCAGGTTGGAGTTTCCTTGGTCCATCCGGTGGCCGTGCAGCGGCTCCCCGGGTTTGATCAAGGTTTGGTTTCGGTGCAGGATGCGGCTGCCCAAAAGGCGGTTCCGCTGTTGCTGGGATCTGTAGGGCCTAACTCCGGACACACAGAAAGGTTTCGCGTACTGGATGCCTGTGCGGCACCCGGCGGCAAAACAGCCCACTTGCTGGAATTCTCTGACGCAGCGGTATGGGCCTTGGATATAGACGCGGAGCGGGTGCAACGCATTCAACAAACCCTGTGCCGACTTGATTTACATGCCAAGGTGTGTTGTGCCGATGCGGCGGATGTCGGCACATGGTGGGATGGAACGCCCTTTGACTACATATTGCTCGATGCGCCATGTACCGCCTCGGGTATTGTGCGCCGGCACCCTGACATACGTTGGTTGCGCCGAGAGTCAGATATTGCCCAACTCGTGTCGCAACAGAAGCACCTGTTAGGCCAGCTTTGGACTGTGCTGCGACCTGGAGGACGTATGCTGTACAGCACTTGCTCAGTATTCAAGGCCGAGGGGCAAGATCAGCTCGCAACGTTCCTTGCAGACAACAACGATGCCCAATTAATGCCGTCTCCAGGCCATTTGCTACCAGGAAGGGGGGCAACGGAGTGTGTCTTGGAAGACAATTCCCTGAGGGATCACGACGGCTTTTTCTATGCACTATTCGAAAAGACTCACACCTGATGAATGGCTGCGACGGCTGTGTCCGCTCGCCTTGCTGTTTGCAGTGTTGAATGGGTATGCACAAACACCCGTAGAAATCAGTCAATGGGAGGTGGAGCGTGGCACCGAAGACCTCACGCTATCGGTGCAGTTGCAGTTCGACCTCTCGGTAGCGGTAGAGGAAGCGCTGCAAAAAGGCGTTCCCCTGTACTTCCGCGCAGAGGCTGATGTTCTCAAGGAGCGCTGGTATTGGTACGACAAGCTACAGACCTCCGCCACGCGCCAGTACAAGTTGGCCTACCAGCCGCTTACCAAGCGATGGAGGCTTAACGTGAGCGCTGGCGTGGGGGCCAATGCGGGGCAGGGCTTAGCATTAAGCCAAAACTTTGACAGCCTTCCCCAGGCTATTGAATCCATCAAGAGAGTTTCAAAGTGGCGCATAGCCGGCGCGCAGGATTTGGACCCGCATTCCCGATATCGCTTGGACTTCCGCTTTCAACTCGACGTAAGCCAGTTACCAAGACCGTTTCAGATTGGGGTGTTGGGACAAACGGACTGGGATATCAGCATTTCTCGTTCCCAAGTCCTACTGCCGGAAAACAGCAAATGACCTCGGTGTTGCCTGCCGCAGAAAAAGAAGTTTCTGGTCGCCCGCATACGTCTCGGCTCATGCGACGTGCTATCGCAATTGGAGCAGCCATCATGGTGCTCATTGGGGTCGCATTGCTGTATTTGCTTACGCAAGCCACCAATAATCGCGAGCTCTACGAAAGCAACTACCAAGCACTGTTTGCCATCAACGTTGTGGTTGCTGGTGTATTAGGTGTGGCGATTCTGTGGGTAAGTTATCGGTTGTATCTGCGCCTGCGGCAAGGGCGTTTTGGCAGCCGCCTGCTCCTGAAGCTGGCCACCATCTTCGCGTTGGTTGGCGTGTTGCCGGGGTTGTTGATTTATGTCGTGTCCTACCAGTTTGTGTCGCGTTCTATAGAAACCTGGTTCGATGTCAAAGTAGAAGGTGCGTTGGAGGCGGGCTTGAGCCTTGGGCGGGTCACGCTGGACACGCTGACTATTGACCTGTCCAATAAATCGAAAGCAGCAGCGAATCAGCTTGCGGACAGTACAGACCTGTCTGCCAGTGTCCTGGCCGAGCGCATGTTGGATCAACTTGGCGCCACTGATATCGCGCTATGGAGTGGTTCGGGGAATCTTCTGGTTAGCGTGGGGCAAACTCGGTTTCAGCTGAGCCCCGACAAGCCCAGTGCTGCGCAGTTCCGTGCAGCGCGGCAACAGGGGCAGTTGGCATGGGTGTCCGGGCTCGATGACGTCATACCAAGTTCGGTGAACAACGCCCGAATAAGGGCGTTGGTACCTATCGCGGGAGGGGGGGTAGGGCTGGTATCGGAAACTCGGTACTTGTTGGTATCACGGCCGCTGCCACAAAGCTTTGTGACCAATGCGTTGGCAGTAGAAACGGCCAATCGTGAGTACCAAGAGCGGGCATTGGGTAGACAGGGTCTCAAGCGCATGTACATCGGAACACTGACCTTGAGTTTGTTTCTCGCTGTCTTTGGGGCCATATTGATGGCTGTGGTGCTCGGTAATCAGATTGCTAGGCCGTTGTTGCTTTTGACGGAGGGTGTCAGTCAGGTAGCTGCGGGTGACCTGACGCCCAAACTCACCTTGCAAGGTAGGGACGAACTGGGGGGGTTGACTCGCGCGTTCGCTTCTATGACCCGTCAGCTTGCAGATGCACGTCAGGCGGTGGAGGTCAGCATGGCGCAAGTGGACGCATCGCGTGCGAACTTGCAAACCATTCTTGATAACCTTACTTCCGGGGTGGTGGTTCTCGACCGAAAGGGTCATATTCAGAGTTCGAACCCAGGGGCATCACGTATCGTCAAACGCGATTTGCGCAGCCAAACACATTCATTACTGGGAGATCTGCCGGGTTTGGAGACGTTTGGCGCGGGTGTGCAAAAACAGTTCGATGAACTGTTCTCGAGTCAAGCAGAGATGGGCGTAGACCATTGGCAGCAGTCGTTCGAAATTGGAACACTGGGTCCGAGCTCACGGGGGCCATTTGATAGCCCCATTACGCTAGTGGCGCGCGGCGCGGAACTGCCGTCAGATCTGCGCTTGTTGGTGTTTGACGATATCTCGGAAATCGTGTCAGCTCAGCGGGCCCAGGCTTGGGGTGAGGTTGCACGCCGTCTTGCCCACGAGATCAAGAACCCGCTGACGCCCATCCAGCTCTCCGCAGAGCGGCTTGCTATGAAACTTGCCGGCAAGTTAGAACCGCCGGAGCAAGCGGTTGTTCAAAAGTCGGTCAAAACCATCGTGGACCAAGTGGATGCCATGAAACGGTTGGTCAATGAGTTTCGTGATTACGCGCGCCTTCCTGCTGCCGATCTAAAGCCTTTACAGATCAACGCATTGATCCGCGATGTCATTCACCTCTATGACACAGAAAACGCGAAGGCACCCATTTGCCTTGAGCTTGATGAAGCTTGTCCGGCAGTCGTGGGTGATGCGCAGCAACTGCGCCAGGTGATACATAACCTGCTGCAAAATGCGCAAGATGCCTGTGCCAGTGCCACGACTCCGCGCGATGGATCGCGTACGGTGACGGTTCGTACCCAATGGCAAGAGGCTACGCATCGGGTGCGCCTCAGCATACTTGACCAGGGTGATGGATTTGCGGACCACATTCTCAAACGCGCTTTCGAGCCCTATGTCACCACAAAGATACGTGGGACAGGGCTGGGGCTCGCAGTGGTAAAAAAGATATCCGATGAACACGGATCCCGCATAGACATTAGTAACCGTCAAAAAGATGGCTTGGTGATGGGCGCACAAGTATCGTTATCATTGCCCATCGCACCCAGCCGCGCTGTGTGAGGCAGGGCACTACAAGGGATGGCAAAAGCAATATGGCAAACATTTTGGTGGTGGATGATGAGCATGGAATCCGGGAACTTCTGTCAGAAATTCTCAATGACGAGGGGCATACAGTAGAGCTGGCTGAGAACGCCGCACAAGCGCGGGCCGCGCGTTTGCGGGAGCGCCCCGACTTGGTTTTGCTGGATATATGGATGCCGGATATGGATGGCGTGACTCTGCTAAAAGAGTGGTCATCTTCCGGGGCGCTTACCATGCCCGTCATCATGATGAGTGGGCACGCCACAATTGATACTGCAGTGGAGGCTACCAAGATCGGGGCCTTGGCTTTTCTGGAGAAGCCCGTCACCTTGCAAAAGCTTCTAAAGGCAGTGGAGCAAGGGTTGGCTCGAGGGTCTGTACGTAAACCCGCTGTCACGCCCATTTATGCGCCGATGACGATAGAGCTAGAGGTTTCCGAGGTGCCCTCATTTCCTGGACCCCTTGAGCAGAGTCCGAAGGCACATCAAGACTTTGGGTTGGATAAGCCCTTGCGCGAAGCGAGAGATGAGTTCGAAAAAGCGTACTTCGAGTACCACTTGGCAAAGGAAAATGGGTCGATGACCCGCGTGGCTGAAAAAACAGGCTTGGAACGGACGCACCTTTACCGAAAGTTAAAGCAACTAGGCGTGGACCTCAGTAGAAGCAAGCGAACCAACGGCTAAATTAGATGCTATAATTCGAGGCTTAGGCCCGGTAGCTCAGTCGGTAGAGCAGAGGATTGAAAATCCTTGTGTCGGTGGTTCGATTCCGCCCCAGGCCACCA
>JARXAM010000104.1 GCA_029865845.1 Rhodoferax sp.
GCGCCATATTGCGCAAGACGACCTGCCGCCCGCCTTCAAGATGCTGGCGCGTGTCAGCAAAATCATGGAGCAGCTGGTGCACGCCTGGGACGTGCTGGCCACCATGACGCCGCCCGAGTACACCGCCATGCGGCCCTACCTGGGCCAGAGCAGCGGCTTCCAAAGCTTTCAGTACCGCTGCATTGAGTTCTCGCTGGGCAACAAAAACGCCGCCATGCTCAAGCCCCACGCCCATGCGCCCGAGCGGCTGGCGCTGGTGCAAGCGGCGTATGAAGCGCCGTCTTTGTACGACGAAGCCCTCAAGCTCATGGCCCGCCGCGGCATTGCCGTGCCCGCCAGCCACCTGCAGCGCGACTGGACCCAGCCCTACGCGGCCAGCCCTGAGGTGGAAGCCGCCTGGCTGCAGGTCTACCGCGACCCCAAGGCGCACTGGGACCTGTACCAACTGGCCGAGGAGCTGACCGACCTAGAAGACGCCTTCCGCCTCTGGCGTTTCCGCCACGTCACCACCGTGGAGCGCGTCATCGGCTTCAAACGCGGCACCGGTGGCACCGGCGGCGTGAGCTACCTGCGCAAGATGTTGGACGTAGTGCTGTTCCCTGAGATCTGGACGCTGCGGACGGCACTGTAGGCCAGTTACAAGCAAAATAGGCTGCTAGCGCACGTGGAATGTGCGCGAGCAGCTATCAAAAATATAGCAATTTACTGCTGCTCAGGCGGGCTGGCGCCGTGCCGGCTCGCGCTGGTGCAAGAACTTGGTGAGCAAGTCACGCGGCGGCGCCATGCCTATGCCCTTGAGCAACTGCCCCACATTGCCACGGTGGTACGAGCCGTGGGCCAACACGTGAAAGAGCATCTCCTCGCGCGTCATGCGGCCGGCATCCCCATCGGTGAACTGAAAACTCAGGCTCTCGGCCAACGCTGATTCGCTCTGCCCCGCCACATAGGCTTCAAACCAGTGGTCCGTCTCGGCAGCGGCGAAATACAAATCGCCCAAGGCGGGGGTGTCGTCGGTGTTGGTCTGGGTGTAGCCATGCGCCTCGCCCAGCAAATGGGCGCGGAAGATGCGGTCCACCACGTAGATGTGGTTCAGCGTACGGGTGGCTGTGTGCAGCGGCTCGGCATACTGCACCAGGTCCACCAGATGCATGGCATCAAACAACTCGGCATTGGCCCACGTCTTTTGGGCGAACAGGGTTTTGATGATGGCGAGGGACATGAGGGGTTCCGGGGTGGGAATGGTGGGGGCCTGCGGACTATTGAATGGGAATTTCGGGCCCACGCTGTTATCAAACGGAGGTACGCCTCTGGAAATGGCCAATCTTCCTGCTCATCAAGGCGAATGACTCTAAGGACGCCGGCATCCCAAAATGATTGCAATTAGGGTGCATCGAGGGACGATGTTTTGAACGAACCTCGGCACGTCCAGCATAGAGCGCACCAACGCCCTTCACTCTGTCACGCACAGACTGCTGAACATACGTGGGTTTTGTGTCTGTGTGAGGAGAGTACCTACAGGTTATTTGTCGTCCTTGCTGTACGGAGGGTGGCCTCCAACGAACTTCATGTAGCGCTTGACCTCGTCTTGAGCACTTTGTGGGAAAGCAGCAAACTCACTACCCAAAGTTTCTCGCTTCCTTGCTTCTTCATAGACTTGCCTTGCCGAAGACGCTGAGGACAAGCTGAGTTCGCTACGAGCTATCTCGCTAGCGAGCCGACCTAGTTGAACGGAATCGACAGCATCACGTACACGCAAAGTGGCTGAGGCGGGCTGCTTAGTTTTTGAAGCTCTATGTGCCACGACACTCCGAATATTTCCAGCTTCCAACTCTTTGAGTTTCTGTACGAGGCTTTCTTTTTCTAGTCGTTCTAATTCTGCTTTGGCACGCCGGACTTTTTCGATTTCTTGCTGGCGTGCCCGTTCGGCTGCTTGTTCCTCTGATTTTTTTCGCCGCTTTTCTCTCAACGCTATCGCTTCATCGCGTCGCCGCTGTTTTACTTTCTCTTCTTCCTTGCGTTTTTGATCAGCTGCCAATTGCTCAGCTAATTCAATTTGTTTTTTCGCTTGACGATTCAAACGATCCCCGATTAGCTTGTTCAACTTATCAGTGGCCCATCCCTGATGCACGTTGTCTAAGCCTCGAACAATCAAATAGACGCCTGCGGTTAGGACACCCAGAAGTAGGCTAGTCGCTGGCTTTCCTGCGTTCGATTGATAGACCGAAATCGCCACAAATACACCCACCGCGACTTCTACAGCTCCATACCAGAATCTGACATGTAGCCGGATAAAGAATAGTGCTATTCCAACCAAGAGAGCAGAAATTGCTACAAGATAAACGCTGTCCAGCTTTGTCAAATAGTAGATGCCATCCCGCACTGTGGTGTATAGGCCAAAGGTAACGAACGCTGCGCCGAACAACACGAATACGTAACCAAATCCGAAATAGTTGAACTTTGATGGCGTTAACGCGCTGGTTTCAACCCTCTTGTCGATTACGAGCTTCAGCGCAAATATTGCGTAGAAGGCTAAAAGTGTGGGGATTGCCAGTAAAAATTCACTTAGAGTGCGTGTCAAAAACGAGTATGCAGTGATCGCCACTGCGACTGCAACGAGCGCTACGAGCGCAAGGTAGGCAAGAATTCTGTCTCGCGTGATGGTTTTCTTTTCCAAGTCCACGTCCCTTATGTAGATATTTCGCAAGTGCCTGCAACTACGTCAGCAAATGACTTTGTTTACGGATGCCATGAATTTCAACTGTTGCTATATCCAGTGTAATTGCTAGAAACAACTTCTTCTGCAACCACTCTCTGTTTGTGCACCTATTCGTCTAGGATCGTGGCTCACCACTGCGGCTTATCGCGCCCGGCAGCGCTCACTGAAATCGCGTTAAGTACAGACGCGATCTTCGGTAATTTGCTGTCTGGAAAAGGTACTTGTGCACTTGACTGACCTTAGTCGTTTTTTCATTTCTTTACCCACCAAAACATTCCCAAGATTCGTCCCCCAGACTTCTCTCATAACCACAAGAGAAGTCCCCATGTCCATCACCTGCTTCATCCGCTACGAAATCGACCCGTTCCAGAAAGACCAGTTCACGGCCTATGCCAACAACTGGGCCCGCATCATCCCCCGCCTGGGCGGGCATTTGCTGGGCTACTTTGCGCCGCACGAGGGCAGCAACTACGAGGCCTGGGGCCTCATCTCCTTCCCCAGCCTGGCGGCGTATGAGTCTTACCGCCAGCGACTGCGTGCGGATGACGAGGCACAAGCCAACTTTGCATTTGCGCAGCGCGAGCGTTTCATCCTGAAGGAAGAACGCACCTTTCCCCAGCCAGTGCCCGCCAGCTATCTGCGGGCGCCCACGGGCTATATTGAAGCTGCATGACTTCGCCCTCCACCGCCCCGTTTGAACCCCGACTGGCCAGCGTGGCCGCCGTGATTGCCGACGCTACGCGGGCACGCATGCTGAGCTACCTGCTCGCGGGCGACTACGCCAGCGCGGGGGAGCTAGCGCGGGCTGCGTCCGTATCGCCTGCTACAGCCAGCGGGCACCTGGGCAAGCTGATGGCGGCAGAGCTGCTGGTGTGCGAGCAGCGCGGGCGGCACCGCTACTACAAGCTGGCTGACGACGAGGTGGCCCACGCGCTGGAGGCGCTGGCGCTGATGGCCGAGCGCCGCACCCACACCGCCGCCTGGGCCAACCCCGCGCGCCAGCGGCTGCGCTTTGCCCGCTGTTGTTATGGGCACCTGGCGGGACAACTGGGCGTAGAGATGTTTTCGCAACTCCTGTCCAAGGAATGGCTATACCCCACGGGCGAGGGCTACCTGCTCACCACCCAGGGCAAGACCGGGCTGGATACGATGGGCTTTGCGTTAGACGGCATGGACAAACCTTCCGCAGCAACCCGCCTGGCCTACCGCTGCTTGGACTGGTCCGAGCGCCGCGACCACATGGCGGGCAAGCTGCCCAAAGCTTTGTTGACGCACTGCCTGCAACAAGGCTGGCTACGCCGCTACGCGGGCGAACGCGCGCTGGAAGTTACGCCGCTGGGGCGCAAGCACCTTGCAAGCTTGCTGCCTTCGGTGAATGCGTTATGAATGAAATTGGCCTCTGGCGCTCACCAAACATGCGCTAGCAGCTATTCATTTGATAGCATGTGATTCTCTCCAAGCCCCACAAGGACCCCAGATGCAAGCCGTTGTCTACGAAGCCTTCTCCGCGCCACCCCGTCTGCAAACCGTGCCGGACCCGACGCCCGAGACGCATGGCGTGGTCGTGAAGGTGCAGGCCACCGGCGTGTGCCGCAGCGACTGGCATGGTTGGGTGGGGCATGACACCGACATCGTGCTGCCCCACGTGCCAGGCCACGAGCTGGCCGGCACGGTGGAAGCCGTGGGCAAAGACGTGACCCGCTGGAAGGTGGGGGACCGCGTGACCGTGCCCTTCGTGGGCGGCTGCGGCAGTTGCCCGGAGTGCCACTCCGGCAACCAGCAGGTGTGCGAAAAGCAGTTCCAGCCCGGCTTCACGCACTGGGGTTCGTTCGCGCAATACGTGTCCATTCACAAGGCAGACCTGAACCTTGTGGCGCTGCCCGAGACCTTGGACTTTGCCACCGCCGCCAGCCTGGGCTGCCGCTTTGTGACCTCATTCCGCGCGGTGGTCGATCAGGGCAAAACCTCGGCGGGCCAATGGGTGGCGGTGCACGGCTGTGGCGGCGTGGGCCTGTCAGCCATCATGATTGCCCAGGCGGTGGGCGCGAATGTGGTGGCCATCGACATCTCGGACGACAAGCTCGCCATGGCCCGTGCCATGGGTGCGGTGGCCACGGTCAATGCCACCCAGGTGCCCAACGTGGTGGAAGCGGTGATGGAGATCACCGGGGGCGGCGCGCATGTGTCACTGGACGCGCTGGGCCACCCCACCACTTGCTTCAACTCCATCAGCAACCTGCGCCGACGGGGCAAACACATTCAGGTGGGGTTGATGCTGGCCGAAAACAGCACGCCGACCATTCCCATGGCCAAGGTCATCGCCCATGAGCTGGAGATTTTGGGCAGCCACGGCATGCAAGCCCACCGCTACGGCGCCATGCTGGACATGGTGCGCACCGGCAAGCTGGCCCCTGAAAAGCTGGTGGGCAAAAAGATCAACCTGCAGCAGTCCATAAACGCGCTGATGAACATGGACAAGTTCGAGGTGGCCGGCGTGACCGTGATTACCGAGTTCTGACGCGCACCGCCGGGCGGCGGGCTTACAAAATCTTGAGTTGCTTGGCCTGTGCCGTGAGTTCGACCCGGAATTTGGGGTGCGCGATGGCGATGAGCTCTTGGGTGCGCTGCTTCATGGACTTGCCGCGCAGCTGGGCCACACCGTACTCAGTCACCACGTAGTTGATGTCGTTCTTGCTGGTTGTGACGTGGGTGCACGGCGACAGCGAAGGCACGATGCGGGAGATGGTGTCGTCCTTGGCGGTAGACGGCAGCACGATGAAAGCCTTGCCGCCTTTGGAGCGGTTGGCCGCGCGCACAAAGTCTGATTGCCCGCCGGTGCCGGAATACGGCGCATGGCCCAGGCTCTCGGAGCCGCACTGGCCCAAAAAGTCGATCTGCAAGGTGGCGTTGATGGCCACCAAGTTGTCGTTCAGGCCTGCAATGGCCGGATCATTGGTGAACTCCACCGGGTGCATCTCCAGCCCCGGGTTGCGGTGCATAAAGCGATAGAGCTTGGCTGAACCC
>JARXAM010000061.1 GCA_029865845.1 Rhodoferax sp.
AGGAGCATGGAGCAATACACTTGCAGTGCGCGTCCGCCGTCGGCGTAGGCACGGGCGGTCATGAGCATTTTGCGCACGTCGGGGTGCACGATGATGGGGTCCGCCGGTTTGTCTTTGGCCTTGGCTCCCGACAAGCTGCGCATCTGGATGCGGTCTTTGGCGTAAGCCAGTGCATTTTGAAAGGCGACTTCGGTCAGGCCCAGCGACTGGTTACCCACGCCGAGGCGGGCTGCGTTCATCATCACGAACATGCCTTGGATGCCCTTGTTGGGCTGGCCCACCATGGTGCCTACCGCACCGTCGAGCACCATCTGGCAGGTGGCGTTGCCATGGATGCCCATTTTGTGCTCGAGGCCGCCGCAGTAAATGCCGTTGCGCTCGCCCAAGCTGCCGTCGGCATTCACATGGAATTTGGGCACGATAAAGAGGCTGACACCTTTGATGCCGGCAGGTGCATCCGGCAAACGAGCCAACACCAGGTGAATGATGTTGTCGGTCATGTCGTGTTCGCCAGCGCTGATGAAAATCTTGTTGCCGGTAATCTTGTAGGTGCCGTCTGCCTGGGGCTCGGCCTTGGTGCGCATGAGCCCTAAGTCGGTGCCGCAATGGGGCTCGGTCAGGCACATGGTGCCGGTCCATTCGCCACTGGTCATTTTCGGCAGGTAGGTGGCCTTTTGCGCGGGTGTTCCGTGGGTTTCGAGGGCCGCATAGGCGCCATGGGTCAAGCCGGGGTACATGGTCCACGACTGGTTGGCGCTGTTGAGCATTTCATAGAACATACCGTTGACCACATACGGCAAGCCCTGGCCTCCGTACTCCGGGTCGCAGGCCAGCGCGGCCCAGCCCGCATCAATGTACTGGCGATAGGCTTCCTTGAAACCTTTGGGGGTGGTCACGGCATGGGTGGCCTGGTCGATGGTGCAGCCCTCGGTGTCACCACTGATGTTCAGGGGAAAGGCCACCTCGGCGGCGAACTTGCCGCCCTCTTCGAGCACCGCATTGATGGTGTCTGCATCAATGTCGGCATGCTTGGGGATTTGCTTCAAATCGTCCGTGACGCGAAGCACTTCGTGCAGCACAAATTGCATGTCGCGCAGAGGGGGGGTGTAACTTGGCATGGGGGTTCTCCTTGGTATATCGGGGTATGGGTGTGACGGAACTCAGTTTTTGGTAGTGCTGTAACGCGCAATGATGTTGGCGAACCCTTGGTTGGTCCGCGTAATCGATCCGGGGTTGTTGAGGAAGCGGGCCTCGTAGTGCAGGGCAAGAATCAGCCCGTGGATTTCGAAGGCCATTTGGTGCTCATCGGCGTCAGGCCGCAAATGCCCACATTGCTTGGCTAGGACGATCGCCCGGTACAGGGCACTCAGCCACGTTTGTACCGATGAGGCCAGCGCGTCGCGCACCGGGCCGGGGCGGTCATCAAATTCCACCGCACCGCTGATGAAAATGCAGCCCGACTGGATTTCAATGGCGACCCGCTTCATCCAGTTGTCAAACAGGGCTTTCACGCGGGGCAAGCCCCGGTCTGCATGAAGCGCCGGGTAAAACACCTCTTGCTCAAAGCGGTTGAAGTATTCCCGCACGACAGAAATCTGCATTTCTTCGCGCGAACCAAAGTGGGCAAACACGCCGGACTTGCTCATTTGCGCAACCTCGGCCAGCGCACCAATGCTCAGGCCTTCGAGTCCGATTTGGGTTGCCAAGCCCAAGGCGGCATCCACGATAGCCGCTTTGGTTTGGTGGCCCTTTTGCATGACGCGCCGCGCCGAGGGCGCTTTGGCACTGGCTCGGGAGGCTGGAATGCGGGTTACAGGCGAAGCAACGGAAGACATGTCGTCAATCATCAAAATAGTACGGTCGTGCTATTTTGATGCATTTTGTGAACGACGGTAAAGAAACCCACCCGCACAGAGGGTTTCTACTTAGGATTTTGTGGCCTTACCCCAAAAAAACTCCAAGACATTGGTCTAAGTGTTCGGAGGGCAGGCGCCGAAATCCGGAACGTACGTAGCGCTGCAAGCGCCCCACCATGAAGGAAAGCGCCACCGCCGCCTGCACCTGGGGCTCGGGGACTGCGCCCTGTGTTGTGCCGTCGTGATGTGCTTCGCGCAGGCATTGTTTGAGGGTGGCCTCAATCTTGTCAAACAGCGCATTCATGCGTTGTTGCAAGCGCTCGTGCTCGAACACCAGCGCGTCGCCAACCATCACGCGCGCCATGCCCGGATTTTTTTCTGCGAACTGCGCCAACATCCGCAAAATCTGCTGGGTCTGCCGCACGGCGATATCGGGGCCGGGGGTAGCGGCCTCCCGCTCCACAATCTGGTTGATCAAGGAGAGCACCGTGTGTTCGATGAAGTCGATCAATGCCTCAAACATTTGGGCCTTGCTGGCGAAGTGCCGGTAGAGTGCCGCCTCGCTCACGCCCAAGCGGGCGGCAAGCCCAGCCGTGGTGATGCGTTCGCCGCCGGGTTGCTCCAACATGGTGGCCAACATTTGCAAGATGAGCACCCTGCGCTCACCAGGGCGAGCACGCTTGCGCTCAGGTGGGGCGATGGGCGCACTGGCGGGGGATTGGGTTGGGGGTACACCCCTGGATTCAGACATGGTGGCCCGTGGTAACTGCTGGAAGCTATGGTGCGTCAAATTCTCGCACACCACCTGCCTGCAATCAGGCGGCCGGAAACCGCAAGCCGATGCGCAGACCGACGGCGCCGGTGCCCGTGGCCAGGTACAGCGTGGTGCCGTGGATGCGGGCTATTTCGTCTGCGATGGACAGACCCAGCCCATGGCCGTCCACAGGCCCGTGGTGTGCGCGATGAAAGCGTTGGATTACCCGGGCGCGCTCGTCTGGGGGGACGCCGGGGCCATTGTCTTCCACCTCCAAGAATGCCTGTGTGTCCCAGCCACACCGAATCGTTACATGCCCATGCGAAGGGGTGTACTTGAGGGCGTTGTCCACCAGATTCACCAGCAACTCGCGAAGCAGCCATTCATGCCCGGAAATATGCACGGGGAGTGCATCAAGACCCAGGTCAATGGAGCGATGCATCGCCTTGTCCAGCGCCCCTTCCAACACGGCCTCACAGAGCTGTAGCAGGCTGATACGCTGCGTGGCCTGGCCATGGGACTGCTGTGCGTCCACCCTGGAGAGCGCCAGCAATTGGTTGGCCAACTGCGAGGTTCGCCGCGCCGCTTGGCGCAAGCTAAGCACCTGCTGTGCGTCGATACGGAGGGTTGGCGGCGGTGCGGACACAGCGGCGCTGCCGTGCATGCCCTCCGGACCCTGCGCTTCCACCGCTTGGGCCCACGCCTCGGCCTGCGCCTGGAGAGCCGCCAGCGGCGTTCGCAACTGGTGGGCGGCGTCTGCCACAAACCTGGCCTGCCCCTGGGCCTGCGCGTTGACCGTGGCAAGCAAATGGTTGATGGAGTTGAGCAGCGGGCGCACCTCGTCTGGCGCGTTGGTCACATCCAATGCCGATAAGTCGCGCGGCGAACGGCGCTCCACCTCGTCACGGACACTGAGCAGGGGCCGCAAGGCGGTGTCCACAGCCCACCGAACCCCAAAAAATCCGGCGATCGCCAACACCAAATTGGGCACGATGACCTTGTAGACCAACAGCCGCAACCATTGCTGCCGGGGGTCCGAGCCATCGGCCAAACGTATCACCATGTCGCCCGCAGCGGTGGACACGCGCTGGCTGACGATGCGGTAAATCACCCCTTCGTACTCTTCGCTGGAGAAAGCCGGTTCGCGGGTGGCGGGGGTAGGGCCATCGAGCCAGGCGGAGCCAATCAGTACCCCCGCCCCCACGGGCGACACCGCAATGCCCGACACGCCGGGCCGCGAGCCAAGAAATTCCTCAATTTGCGGGGCTGCCAATAAAACGGGGAGCGGCTCAGACCCGCCCGCCCCCACCACGACCGAATCCGCCAGCAGCGGCACGAGCGCGAGCAACTGCCGGTCTTGTTGAATGGCGGCACTGTCGGCTGACTGGTAGTCCAGCCACGCGTTCAACACCGCCAGCACCGCAAGGGGAATCAGCAGCAGCACGAGCAAGCGCCGCTGCAAGCCGGTGGACATGCCGCCCGACCGCATTCACGCGTCCACCAGCTCGATGCGATACCCGAAACCGCGAATGGACCGCAGCGCAATGCCATGCGGTTCGAGTTTGCCGCGCAAACGTGAGATGTACACCTCTACCGCGTTGGGGGTGATTTCTTTGTCCCACCCCGTGAGCGCTTGCAAGAGCTTGTCCTTGTTGGCCGGCTTGGGGGCTTGCAGCATGAGGTACTCCATCACGGTCCATTCACGTGGCCCAAATTCGAGGGGCAGGGGTTGTGCGTTCGCCCCCCGAACGCAAGCCACCCGTCTGGCGGTATCCAGCTCCAGCGGTCCAAACTGGAGGACGGAGGAAGTCGCCGCCTGTGAGCGCCGCAAAATCGCCCGCAGCCGCGCCAGCAGTTCGGGCAGTTCGTAGGGCTTGACCAGGTAGTCATCGGCCCCGACGTCCAGGCCCTGCACCCGGTCTTCCAACGCGTCGCGCGCCGTCAAGATCAAAACGGGCATCACCTGACCGCTACGGCGCAGCGCTTGCGTGAGCGAAAGCCCATCCATGAGCGGCAGACCAATGTCTATGACTGCTACATCAAACGACTCGACCTGCGTCACTTGAAGCGCGCGCTCTGCACTGCCTACCCAATCGACCGCGTAACCCGCCCCCGTCAGCCCCAGCTTGATACCACTTGCAACGAGAACATCGTCCTCGACCAACAGCAAACGCATGCCCATTCCTCCAGAGAAACTAAGAATGTCAACCGCCCCTTCAAAGGGCCCGGACAGCTGCGTCAGCGCGCGCGAATCATGGTGCCAAACGCCTGGTCGGTCAGCACCTCCAACAAGAGCACATGGGGTACACGCCCATCAATGATGTGCACGGCGTTGACCCCCGATTTGGCTGCGTCAAGCGCCCCTGCAATCTTGGGCAACATGCCGCCACTGATCGTGCCATCGGCAAACAGCGCATCGATCCGCTGGGCGCTCAAATCGGTCAACAGCGTGCCTTGCTTGTCCAGCACGCCGCTGATGTTGGTCAACATCATCAGCTTTTCGGCCTGCAACACGGTCGCCAGTTTCGCGGCCACCACGTCGGCATTGATGTTGTAGCTTTCATTGTTTTCGCCAAACCCAATTGGGCTCACCACGGGGATAAACGCATCGTCTTGCAAGGCCCGCACCACACTGGCATCGACGCTGACGATATCGCCCACTTGGCCCACATCGTGTTCTTTGCTCGGGTCTTGGTTGTCCACCATCCGGAGCTTCTGGGCGCGAATCATGCCGCCGTCACGGCCGGTGAGCCCCACGGCCTTGCCGCCCGCTTGGTTGATCAGGCCCACAATGTCTTGCTGCACCTCACCGGCGAGCACCCACTCCACCACCTCCATGGTCTCGGGGTCGGTGACGCGCATGCCTTGCACAAACTCGCCCTTCTTTCCCAGGCGTTTGAGCAAGCCCTCAATCTGCGGCCCCCCGCCATGGACGACCACCGGGTTGATCCCCACCAGCTTGAGCAGCACCACGTCTTCGGCAAACGCCTTTTGTAGCGCGGGGTCGGTCATGGCGTTGCCGCCGTACTTGATCACCATGGTCTTGCCATGAAACTTGCGTATGTAGGGCAACGCGCGCGCCAGAATCTGGGCTTGGTCGTGGGGGGCGATGGAAGCGACAGTCGAATCAATCATCTCGAACACCATAAGTTGAATTTAAAAGAGGGGCTCACGCCGTACACGGGCCCGCATTGCGCTGGCCAATCAGTCAGGGGGCACGTGATCATCCAAACGGACAATGTCATCTTCGCCCAAATAGGCGCCGCATTGCACCTCAATCATGACCAGTTCCAAGATACCGGGATTTTCCAGGCGATGGGGTTGCCCGCTGGGAATGTAGGTGGACTCATGGGGTGCCAACAGCGTGGTGCGTTCGCCATGGCTCACCTTGGCCGTGCCACTCACCACAATCCAATGTTCGCTGCGGTGGTGGTGCAACTGCAAGCTCAAACGCGCTGCTGGCTTCACCACCAAGCGCTTGACTTTGAAGCCCGCGCCTTCCTCCAGCACCGTGTAGGCCCCCCAAGGACGGTGCACGGTCCGGTGCACCTGGTGAGCCGCATGCCCTTGCGCCTTGAGCTGCGCATACAGATGCTTTACGTCCTGCACACTCGATTTGTCGGCCACCAGCAAAGCATCCGGGGTATCCACGATCACCAAGCCATGAATACCTACCGCGCCGGTCAATCGCTCTGCGGAATAAATGGTGCAGTCGCTGCTGTCATGCAGCACCGCCTGGCCTTGGATGCGATTACCGTTTTCGTCCGGGGACATGAGGTCACCCAGCGCTTTCCACGACCCTATATCGCTCCAACCAATATCACAGGGCACGACCGCCACCGACCCCGATTTTTCCATCAACGCGTAATCAATGGATTCACTGGGAACGTCTAGAAAACTCTGGCGATCCAACTCAAGCTGCACATAGTCTCGTCCCTGCGCACTGCGGGAAAGTGCCACACAAGCGCGGGTGCTGCTTAGTATGTGCGGGCAATGGGTGTGCATCTGTGCCAACAACACGCCTGCTTCGAAACAGAAAATGCCTGCATTCCATAGAAAACGGCCACTCGCCACATACCTTGCCGCAGTTTGCGCATCGGGCTTTTCCACAAACTGCAGTACAGCGTTGCCACGCGCCTCGATATACCCGAAGCCGGTTTCTGGCGATTGCGGCTGAATCCCCAAAGTGACGAGTTTGCCTTCGCGAGCGAGTACCACTGCCTCTTGAATTGCGTCGGCAAACGCAGACTCGTCATTCACCATGTGGTCTGCGGCAAGCACCAACATCAGCGCATCTGCACCGTGCCGGCCCACCACCTCAAGGGCCGCAGCGGCAATGGCCGCCGCTGTGTTTCTACCCACCGGCTCGACGATATAAGCAGTTGCGGACCCTCGAGGATTAACTTCTTGAATCTCGTCGACTGTCTGGAAAAAGAACTCACGATTGGTGACGGTCAGCACCTCTGCCACATCGGGCAACGCTGCACCGCGCAAAAACGCCTTTTGCAACAGGCTTTGCCCGTCACCCAGACGAATAAATGGCTTGGGGTGCGATTTCCGCGAAACAGGCCACAAACGCGCGCCCGCTCCACCACAAAGAATAGTGGGTATGAGTTTCATGGAAAACTAGGCAGACAGATCCCCCACCGCCTTGGCAGAACGCCTCCATGACCATGGCATCCTGCGCGCAAATGGGGGACAGGGAAAACGCGTTAGGGTGTGATCAGGAAGGTTTCTTTGGGTTGGCCTTGCGCCACCAAAGCAGCCAGCCATTTGGGCATCAATCCGCGACCCGACCAAGTTTCGCCATTGGGGCCACGGTATTTAGCCGCCACAGGCACACCCGCCTTGCGCGATGGCTTGGCAGCGCCACTGGCTTTGGGCGATGCAGCAGGACGACCCCGCCCCGCCTTACCGGCCTTACCCCCCTTGGCAGGCTTGGAGGTTTGCAAATCCTTGACCGTGATACCAAAGGCCTGCATTTTCGAGAGAATTTCCTGCACCGTACCGGAAAACTCTTTGGCTTTAATGTCGTTCGCCTGTTTTTGCAGTTTTTCAATTTGCGCTTGGAGATCGATCAGATTGCTCATAAATATATTCCTATAGGCTAAAAATTGACTCTGTCGTTAATGACCCCATCCAGACCTTTGCCCGCACGCTGATGGTCTGGATATTCTAATATCAAAATCCAGGTCAAATAGTTACTGCATTCATTCGTGTGTTTGGAAGCTACTTTTTTTCTTATATTTTTGACCAAGAAAAGCACGCAAAAGTACCAACACGCGGCATGCAATGGATATGAAGAATGTACTGACGCACGCCAATAAACCACACCAGCTACATGGGCCGTTTATGGGAATGCGCCAGCCCTCAACATCCACCATTTGATGGACAGCGATATGCGTGCCGGAACGCCTGCACACAAAACCCACCGCAACACCCCCGCAAGCAATTTGCACGGGGCGGGTGCATTCCCGCCCTTAAGATACAGCCATATCGCCCGCAACAACGGGCAGTCCTGTCAACCCCAAAATCCCCGAACGGAGTACCCCATGGCTGATTTGAAAGCCGCGTTTGAAGCCGCAGTTGCCAATTCCAAAAACCTGACTGAGCGCCCCGACAACGCAACCTTGCTCAAGATATACGCCCTGTACAAGCAAGCCACTGCGGGCGATAACGAGGAAAAAAAGCCCGGCTTTGCCGACATGGTGGGGCGCGCCAAATGGGACGCCTGGGCTGGCTGCAAAGGCCTCTCCGGTGACGACGCCATGCAGCAATACATTGACCTGATTGATTCGCTGGACTAACAGTCACGCCGCGATGGCTTCATCCCAGGCCCGTGCACTTCACCCAGCGAAGCACGGGCCTTGCGACCATGTGCAGCTCAGGCCTTGGGCTGCAGTTGACGCTCCAGATTGCTGCGAATCTCCGCCTCAATCTGGTCTTTGAAAGCGCGCAGCAGAAACCCCAGCTTGGCGTCGAGCTCAAAGGCAGCCCCGGTGACCTGCAGCACTCCGCTGACGCCGGACCGTTGAAAAAGCACCTTATCCAGCGCATCGCCCTTCACATAGGTGCACTCCATGTGAAAGTCTTGCACGAGCTGGTCTGCCCATTGGGCAGCAATCTGGCGCGCTGCCTCAAAACCCAATTGGTGCGCACGCAAAATAAATATGTCAGCCATGGAGAATCCTCGTGTCAGTATGCAGCGGGGCTGCACCTACAGCCGTCGGCATCATAAAACCACCCAGGAACTGCCATGCTCTATAAATTCAAGTCACCCGTTGCCAGTGACATCATCATGCTCGAACCCCATGGCCGCCAGATCTTGGCGGTGTGGGGACGCACCGGCGAAGACAGCCTCCGCAAGGGCATTTTGCTGGCAGAAGACATGCCTGCTGCCATCAGCGCCCTCGAAGAAGCCATCACCATCGACGAGGCGCTCAAGGTGCAGGCCGCGCTGCACGCCCAAGAACAGGGGGAAGACAGTGCCCCCACTGGCGTGAGCTTGCACCAGCGAGCCGCCCCCTTGCTTGCCATGGTGCGCCGCAGCATGGCTGCGGGCAAACCCATCACGTGGGGCGTCTGACCCGTTGGCCGGGCCAGACAGAAGTGGCAGACCGACTCAGTCGGCGTACACCCCAGCGGCCTTGATGATGGGCGTCCACTTGGCAATTTCAGCTGCCACGAACTTCTTGTGCTCGGCAGGCTCCACCCGCTTGTCGGTGATGACCACAGCGCCCAACGCTTCCTGCTTCTTGATGAAATCGGCGTCCTTCAAAGCGGCTTTGAGCGCCGTGTTGAGCTTGGCCTGAACATCTGCCGGGGTGCCCTTGGGCGCGTACAGGCCATGCCAAACAGTTACCTCGAAATTGGCCAAGCCTTGGCTTTGCAACGTGGGCAGACTCTTGAGGGCAGCGGTCGTCAAGGGCTTGGCGGTGGTCACGGCATATGCGTTCACCTTCTTGCCTTCAATTTGCTGGGTGGTGTTGGTGGTTTGGTCGCACATCAGGTCAATTTGGCCGCCGATCAAATCGGTCATGGCCGGTGCGGTGCCCTTGTACGGCACGGTGGTCATATCTACCTTGACAGAGTTTTGGAACAGCAAACCGCACAGGTGCGACGCAGAGCCCACGCCCGCATTGCCCAGGTTGATCTTGCCCACGTTCTGGCCAATCCAAGCAGACAATTCTTTGTAGTTCTTGGCAGGCAGGTCTGGGCGGCCAATCAGGGTCATGGGCACATCATTGATCATGCCCAAGTACTCAAAATCCGACTCCACCTTGAACGGCATATTGCGCAGCAATCCGGGCATGGTGCCCATGGCGATGTGATTGAGCAACAGGGTGTAGCCATCAGGAGCGGCCTTGGCCACTTTGCTCGAGCCAATGGAGCTTCCTGCACCTGCGGCGTTGTCGATGATGATGCTCACCTCACCCAATTGCTTGCGCAAGGCCTCGCCCAGATCACGGGCCACGCGGTCTGTCGGACCGCCCGCCGCAAACGGCACCACGATGGTGATGGGTTTGGACGGATAGCTTTGGGCAAACGCTGACAGCGAAAGTGCGGCAACGGCGGTCAAAAGTAGCTTTTTCATCGGAAGACTCCAAACTAAGGAAGCGCCCAGTCTAGCGCGGCACCCTTGCCAATTACTTGCGGAAAACACCTAGGCCATCGGACGCACGGAGTTTTTTTTTCCGCCAATGGCTAACGGCCAATTGACGACGTTGAGAGATAAAGCAAACAATTGGCTCACGTATTTACATTTTGATGCCGATAAACAGACATTCCCTTATGCGAAAGGCGGTATCCCATGCGTTTGACCCGGCGCGCTCCCCATAGTCTTCCGGTGTACCCAACACGGGGTAAGCAACGTGCCTGCGGGCGCGCGGCTGCCGGGTTATGAAGCGAGGCCGGTGGTGACACGCCCACGCCAGCCCGTAGGCCCTGTGGTGCAGTGGCTAACCGCCTGGGTCGAGTTGGGCGTGAGTGCCGAGGGCACGGACGCCAACCGCCGCCGGCAATACCTGATCCATGCGTCGCCCTGGATCGTGCTGACTGCCGTGCTGCTCTATATGGGAATTTTTGTGCTGATCGGAAGCCCCACGCTGGTGTGGACCACGGTCTACCAACTCCCCGTCGTGTTCATGGGTGCGCTGTGGATACGCGTGCGCCAACACCAGCACAAGCCCGCACCCTATCTGGTGACCTGTGTTATCTGCCAAGCGGCGGTGTTCACGGGCATCTTCACCGGACAAGGCACGCTGTTCAACACCCACTTTTACCTGCTCGCGTTCGCGTTAACGACGCCGCTGGTCATTCCCATCCAGGGCTCCAAAGGCATCGCCACCGTGTGCATCCAATGCATGGTGAGCTATGTCGTGCTGGAGTATTTCCAGTGGCCTGCCGCCCCCGAAGTCCAGACATTACCGCCCCAAATCATCAAGATGTTGGCGATTTTCATCACCTTTTCTGCCTGCGCCATGCTGTTTGTGTCGTTCTACATCAGCGAGTCGTTTTCCAACGAACTCGAAGAGCGCTTGCGCCACATGGCCACCACCGACACCCTCACCCTGCTGGCCAACCGGCGCACCTTCCAACAGGCCCTGGTCAGTGGCTTGCACCGGGCCCAGCGCAACCAAGCCCCACTGTGCCTGGCCATCCTCGATGTGGACTGGTTCAAGCGCGTGAACGACACCTACGGGCACGACGTGGGCGACGAAGTGCTCAAACATGTAGCCCAATGGGTGCAAAAAGAAGCGCGCCGTGGCGACCTGGTAGCCCGCTTTGGCGGCGAAGAACTGGTGATACTGATGCACGACTGCACACTGACCGACGCACGAAACGCCTGCGAGCGCATACGCACCCGGCTTGAAAACACCCCCTGCCTGACCGAGTCCGCACGCGTGGTGGTCACCGCCAGTTTTGGCCTGGCGCTGTGGGAACCCGCCATGCCCGAGCGGCGCCTGCTCGAGGCCGCCGACCGTGCGCTGTACCAGGCCAAAGCGCGGGGCAGAAACCGGATCGAAATTGCCAACAGCATCGCCCCAACAGGCCCGCTTGCGTACACGCCGTGAGAAAATGCCACGCATGACCCAAGCTGCAGAACGCCCCACCCTTCCCGACCACCTCTCCTGCGACCCGCGCAGCCCGCACCACGTCGCGGCCATTTTCGAGCACGACATTGGCATCCGCTTTAACGACAAAGAGCGCATGGACGTGGAGGAATACTGCATCAGCGAGGGCTGGATCAAAGTGCCCGCCGGCAAAACGGTAGACCGCAAAGGCAAACCCTTGCTGATCAAGCTCAAGGGCAAAGTCGAAGCCTTTTACCGCTGACACCGGCAGTCCGGCCTGGGGGCTCCCCGGTGCGCACACCCACCTCCCCCACCCAGCGCAACACCCGACATGCAAGGCCAACTCTTCAGCCAAGACTTTCTGACGCGCGGCGTGCTCGACACCGCGCCATCTCTCGCCCTGGATGAAGACCACAGCCTTGCCCGCTTCGAGTCCGCCCTGCGTGCGATATATGGTGGGCTAGACGCCAGCGCTACCATCAACGAAGCGCAGACCGAGAGCGTGGTCATCCACAAGGTGCTGGTGGAGCTGGGATGGGGCGACGACTTTTTGCCCCAGGTCAACCTCTCCGGCAAGCGCCGTGAAGACGTGCCTGACTGCCTGCTCTTTGCTGACAGCGAGAAAAAAACCCTGGCACTCGCCGAATCCAAAGACGATAGACGCTACTACCACGGCTTGGCTATTTTGGAAGCCAAGCGCTGGCTACGCCCGCTAGACCGGGGCGACAACACCGAGGCGACCGACCCCGATGCGCCATCGAGCCAAATGCTGCGCTACCTCAGCCGAGCCGAGGTGGTGTCTGACCGGGCGGTCAAATGGGGCATGCTGACCAACGGCGCCGTGTGGCGCTTGTATTGGCAAGACGCCCGCTCCCGCTCCGAAGAGTTTTTCGAGGTCAACGTCGCCGCCGCCCTGGGGCTCACGGGAACACAGCGCGAACTCGATGACACCCACCCCGGCCACGCGCTGCGCCTGTTCTTTTTGTTTTTTCACCGGGGTGCCTTTGTGCCGCAAAGCTGGGACGACAGCGGCCGCACCTTCCACGCCTACGCCCTCAACGAAGCACGGCTGTACGAAGAAAAAGTGTCGCAAGACCTCGGCAAGCGGGTGTTTGAAGACATCTTCCCCCAGCTAGCCGACGCGCTGGCACGGGGCGACCTGCACGCCCAAACCCACTCGGTAGGCTACGGCCAGTTCACCCGCCCGCAGTACACCCCGGCCTACTTGGACGAAGTGCGCGAAGCGGCGTTGGTGCTGCTGTACCGCCTGCTGTTTTTGTTTTACGCCGAAGACCGCAACCTGCTGCCCGTGCGCGACCCCCGCTATGCGCCCTACAGCATCCGGCGCATCCGCGAAGAAGTGCGCGACAAAGTGCTGGCGGGCGGCACCTTCTCCAGCACCCTGTCCAACGTGTGGCGCGACATCGAAGGGGTGTGCCAACTCATTGATGAGGGAGACGACGACATTGGCATGCCCGCCTACAACGGCGGCCTCTTCAACCGCGCACGCTCCCTGCTGCTGACCCGCGCCAAGGTGCCGGACAAGGTGATGGCCCCCATCATCGACGCGCTCTCGCGCCGCACCGAAGAGCTGCTGGCCGGCTGGATCAACTACCGCGACCTGGCCGTGGCCCACCTAGGCGGCATTTACGAGCGCTTGCTCGAATACAGCCTGGTGCACGAGGTGCAGGCCATAGACACCTACAAAGACAAGCCCGAGATCAACCGCATCGTGGCCGCCCCCGCCAGCTTTGCACGCAAAGTGTCGGGCAGCTACTACACGCACGACGACTTGGTGCGCCTGATCTTGCGCGAATCCATAGGCCCACTGGCCGAGCAGCGGCACAGCAGCTTTGCCGCCCATCTAAAGAAACTGGGTAAAAAATCGTCCCTCCATCCCGGCGATTGGGACGCCTTGGACGCCAAAGACCCCGCCGCGCAAATTCTGGAACTCAAGGTCTGCGACCCCGCCATGGGCAGCGGCCACTTTTTGGTCGCCCTGGTGGACGACCTGGCCGACCGCGTGCTCGAAGCCGTGGCCACCGCCACAGAAACCGTCAACGCCCAGCCCTGGGCGGCACACTTGGTGGAAACGGGCCGCCCTTGGCAAAGCCCGGTGCTAGCACGCATTGCGCACATACGCCGCAGCATCAAAACCGCAGCCCACACCCATGGCTGGGCCGTGACCGACGCGCAGCTCGACGACCGCCACATCGTGCGCCGCATGATTTTGAAGAAAACCATCTTCGGCGTGGACAAAAACCCCATGGCCGTCGAGCTGGCCAAAACCGCCCTGTGGCTACACACCTTTACCGTGGGTGCACCCTTAAGCTTTTTGGACCACCACCTCCAAGTGGGCGACAGCCTGCATGGCGAGCAACTGCCCCAGGTGCAACGTGGCTTGCAAGCGCTGGGCAGCCTGCTACTGCAAAGCGAATTTGACCGCCTGGCCAAGGCCGCCAGCAACATTGCCCAAGTGGCCGACCTGACCGATGTGGACATTGCCGAGGCCCACCTCTCTAAACAACTCGCCACCGAAGCACGCGCCCAGGTCGCGCCCATCGTGGCGGTGCTGGACTTTTGGCGTGCGCTGCGCTGGCTGGTGCCTGGCTGGCCAGTGGCCAAAGTGGGGCAGCTCGCCAAATTGCTCAAACCGGTGGACGGGCAAGAAAACCCCCTGCTGCAAGGCATTACCCAACTGCTGGACCCCAGCCTAAACCTGGTCAGCGTGCTCGGGGCGGGTGAACTTGCGGGCAGCAGCCCTGGCCACCGGGCGGCCAACGCCCTTATGGCGCAAGCCCGGCAATTGGCCGCGCAAGAAACCTTCTTCCATTGGTGGACGCAGTTTCCCACCGTGTTTGGTGGCGGCAGCACCGCCAGCGCTGCGCCTGGCGGGTTTGACGCCATCATCGGCAACCCGCCGTGGGACCGCATCAAGCTGCAAGAGGTGGAATGGTTTGCCGAGCGCGATGTGGGCATTGCCAGCCAAGCCCGCGCCGCCGACCGCAAGCGGCTGATTGGTGCGCTCAAGTCCCAAAATTCTCCGCTGTGGCAAAGCTATGTGCAGACTAGCGAGCGCGCCGAGGCCAACGCCCGTGTGCTGGGCAACGGCAAACAAGGCAGTGGCGACTACCCGCTCTTGGGCGGAGGCGATGTCAACCTCTACAGCCTGTTTGTGGAACGTGCACAAGCACTGATTCACCCGAACGGCGTGGTGGCCCTCATCACCCCCAGCGGCATAGCCGCGGACAAGGGTGCCGCAGAGTTCTTCCGCAGTATCAGCAGCACGGGCAAGCTGCACGCTCTGTTTGACTTTGAAAACCGCAAGGTGTTTTTTCCGGATGTCGATTCGCGTTTCAAGTTCTGCGCATTGGTGTTTGGCAAGGCCCCGCGTTACGTACAAGCCGCTCGCCCAGCGCCAGTCGAAGCGGACGAAGCAACGCCCCAGCCCCTGCCTAGCCGCTGCGCGTTTTACCTGCACAGCCTGGCCGAACTGGACGCGCCGGGCCGTGTGCTGCACCTGGGCGCCGACGACTTTGCCCGCGTCAACCCCAACACCGGGGCCGCCCCGATTTTTCGCAACCAGCGCGATGCAGATATCACCCTGTCCCTGTATGCCAAACACCCGGTGCTGGTGCGGCACGGTGCGGTAAGCGACACGCTGGGCCAGCAGCCCGACCAGAAGGTGTGGCCGGTGAAATACGCCACCATGCTGCACATGACCAACGATTCGCACCTTTTTTTGAAAGGCAGCGAACTCAAAAAACAGGGCTGGACGCCCGCCGCGCTGAACCGCTGGGAGAAAGCGGGCGATGCGCCCGCCCTGCAAGTGGCCGTGCCTTTGTACGAAGGCAAGATGGTGCAAATGTTTGACCACCGGGCCGCTGATGTGGTGGTCCACGAGGCAAATCTACACCGCGCAGCGCAACAAGAAGCCATTGCTGCGACCGAAAAAACCCACGTCCACCGCTACCCGACACCGCAGTATTGGATAGACCACGCCCACACCGGCCTCCCCGGCACGCTGGGCTACTGCCTAGGCTTCAAGGACGTGACCGCGCCCACCAACATGCGCACCATGATTGCGGCTATGGTGCCAGCGAGCGGATTTGGTAACACCCTGCCCGTGCTCTTGCTGAAGCGCGCCGCGATAGCCGCGGGCGTTTTGTTGAGATAAATGGAAAGGCACTGACATTACGCGGAGGATAAGCAAATTTCCTGACGCGAAACAAGCTATTGAACGGTGGGCTCTTCGGTTGGCAGGGCGTTGCGCAATTTGTATAGAGCCGCTGCCCGTTCACTGGAAACAGCAGCATCTAACTCACCTGCCTCGATACGTAACACCTCATGCAACACTTCCATGTCAGCTCGCGCCGCTACACCTGCGACAGCGGCATCAAGGCAAACTTGGTTGTAGCGAGCAAGTTCCTCCTGTTCGGCGGTCGTCAATGTGTGAGCCCCAATAGTTGCAGCGGTCACTTTGCGGTTAAGGATCACCACTTCATGCGGGGCAAACTGGGCAGAGATCATGGACTCGGTGCGATTAACGATGTCCGCTTCAGACCACACATCACTCTTCAACAAATTAACGAAACTACTCATGGAGGCACTCCTGTTTGGTTGATTTCGATTCGACAGCCTGCACCGCCTGGGCTTGTGTCATGCGCGCACCGCCATCACAGAGACCCACGAACCGGAGCCCACGCCCAGCACCACCGTTTTGCGGAATCCATCGTCTGACAAAACGTAGTCCTTGGTCACTCCCGCACGCTTGAGCGCGCCAGCTACGTACACCGCTTTGGGCGCAAAGCCTTGCTGCAGCGTCAAGGTGTTTTGCGCAATGATTACCGCCCCTGACGAGCTGGTGGCGTTGTTGCTCATGGTGTAGTTCGCACCGCTGATGCTGGTCAACACGGTGCCGGCGGGGATGCCGCTGCCAGTGATGCCCATGCCAACGTATGGCGTACCCACTACGCTGGATGCCGTCAGCGCGTTGGTGCCGCTGGTTGGAGATGCAGTGAATGTCACGGGGTCAAAATCAAAGAACACAGGCTCTTTGCCCAGCGCCAGGCGTGCCTCACGCTTGCGGCGTAGCTCATCGCGCAGCGTGAGCGCGGGCTGGTAGATGCGGCCATTGGTGCCGCCCATCACCACGGCCCCGCCCTGCGCGCTGATCGTGGTGATGGCACCCACGGTGGTGGCCTCGCTGTCCACGCGCACCAGGTCGTGGAAGCTCGTGCGGCCCCAGCTTGTGCCGACGTGGAGCAAGTCTGTGTCGTCGTCGTAGCTGAGAGCGGTGACTGCTGTAGATGTGCCAGCAATGGTGCACTGGGCACCCGGCTGGAACAGGGCGAGTTCGTCGCGGTAGATTTTGGCGATTTGGTCGGCGCTGGGGGGGGGTTCGGAGATACGCCATAGCTCAAGCTGCCCAAGCATTGGCGAGCTAGTGCCCGATACCACTTCACCAATCCGCAGTACCGCAGATGCATTCGATAGTGAGCCAACGCTGGCTGCGCTAGCTGTACCAACCAAGGCCGCATTAACCCAAAGCTCAAGGACTGGCCCACGCTTGATACAGACCCAAAAGATCAACGCACCAGTGTTAGACCCAGCAACGGCTGCGCTTACTTGCGCGGAGTTTGTACCGTCTGTGACATTCCAATACGCATTGCCAGCACTCATTTGCAAACGGAATCGCGCACCCGACCCGCCCGGCCCCCAGCGCTCAAAGGCAGTACCTGAAGCAGTGGCATGAGTGTGCGTACCCCACCCCATCACACAAAAGTCCCTAGTCCCGAAGTCCAAATTCGCGCTGTAAGGCTGCTCCAAATAATTCGACGCACTGAATCCAGAGTACCCAACCAACTGCGCACCAGGCGCGACCGGGGCTTTTGTCAGCGTGCCGACGATGTTCAGGCCGTTGGCTTTGGCACTGCGGTCAGGCTCCGCTACCTTCAAAGATACGGATGTGACTGCCCCACCGCTACCCGCAGCAGCCCCACCCCGCTTCACCCGCAAGCCGCCCGTAGCCGTTGGGGTAATCGTGCCCGTGTAGGTTCCGGGTGTTTGGAACATTGCAGATGCAACACCGCCCAGCTCGATCGCAACCCCCTGACCAGCCGCAGCAGTCACTACGATGGTGTAGATGTATTGCGTACCAGCAACCACAGTCATCGAGTTGGCATCGGCACTGGCAAAACTTCCATCGACTGAACTGATGGTGAGCGCACTACCGCTTATAGCGACAGAACCGGATGCAGGTTGCACAAGGGTCCACGCTGCGGGTTTATCGAACCCAGCATCAGGCACCAGTTCAGGTGCAGTCAAAGCCCCAGCCACAGTGTCAGCTAGCCACGCGCCACGGGCGTCACCCACCTGCCAAACTGGGGGGACAGTGGTGGTGCAGTAGGCCGACATGGCCTTAGAGGGGGCCGACGGGTTTAGCTGGACCCTTGCCATGCCCCCACGAACAACGCCAGAAGACCCCGCCGCATAGCTAGAGCCAGCCGATGCGCCCTTAGTACCCCACCCATCGCCAAGACCACTCGCAACCCCAACACTACCAC
>JARXAM010000054.1 GCA_029865845.1 Rhodoferax sp.
ACTTGCTGTACCAGCGCAAAGCGTTGCGCTTCCTTCGTACTCATCATCACGTCCTTGCCCATGTCTTGCCTGTCCCATCCAACATAAAGGGGACACTTCTACTTGGGGCAAAGGGGACATTACCGTTTTGGGCTCACATGCGCGGTTGGCACGCAGGGCACGAGTACAATCCGATTTTTGGAGCTTTGACATGCGCCTTCTCGGCAAAGCGCTGACCTTCGACGATGTGTTGTTGGTACCAGCGTTCTCCCAAGTCCTGCCTAAGGACACCAGCCTCGCCACCCGTTTTTCCCGCAATATCGCCCTGAATCTTCCACTGGTGTCCGCCGCAATGGACACCGTGACAGAAGCCCGTTTGGCGATTGCCATCGCCCAAGAAGGCGGCATGGGCATCGTTCACAAAAACCTGACGGCTGCCGAACAGGCCGCGCAAGTGGCCAAGGTCAAGCGGTACGAATCCGGCCTGCTGCGGGATCCCGTGGTTATCACGCCGGACACCACCGTTCGACAGGTAATGGCCTTGTCCGACCAGTTGGGAGTGTCTGGCTTCCCGGTCTGCGACGGGGGAAAAGTGGTGGGCATCGTGACTGGCCGTGATCTCCGGTTCGAAACCCGCTACGACCAAACGGTACGCGAAATCATGACGCCCCGTGAGCGCTTGGTGACCGTGCCCGACGGCACAACGCCAGAGGCTGCCAAGGCCCTGCTCAACAAGCACAAGCTGGAGCGCTTGCTGGTGGTGAACGATGCGTTTGAGCTCAAGGGCCTGATCACTGTCAAGGACATCACCAAACAATTGAACTTCCCCAACGCGGCGCGCGACGCCACCGGCCGCCTGCGCGTGGGTGCCGCAGTCGGCGTGGGCGAGGGCACAGAGGCCCGCGTGGAAGCGCTGGTGGCTGCCGGGGTGGACGCGATTGTGGTGGACACGGCGCACGGCCACAGCAAAGGCGTGATCGACCGGGTGCGTTGGGTCAAACAAAACTTCCCGCACGTCGATGTCGTGGGCGGCAATATTGCCACCGGCGCTGCAGCACTTGCCTTGGTAGAGGCAGGGGCGGATGCAGTGAAGGTCGGTATCGGCCCCGGCTCCATTTGCACGACCCGCATCGTGGCGGGCGTGGGTGTTCCTCAAATCATGGCGGTGGACAGTGTGGCCACCGCCCTGCGTGGCACGGGCGTGCCTTTGATCGCAGACGGCGGCATCCGCTACAGCGGCGACATCGCCAAAGCCATTGCGGCCGGCGCGAGCACCGTGATGATGGGCGGCATGTTCGCCGGCACGGAAGAGGCGCCGGGCGAGGTCATTTTGTACCAAGGCCGCAGCTACAAAAGCTACCGTGGCATGGGCAGCATTGGCGCTATGCAGCAAGGGAGTGCGGACCGCTATTTCCAAGAATCTAGCACCGGCAACCCGAATGCCGACAAGCTGGTTCCCGAGGGTATCGAAGGGCGCGTGCCCTACAAGGGCTCCATGGTGGCCATCGTGTTCCAGATGGCGGGTGGCATTCGTGCCAGCATGGGCTACTGCGGCTGCGCCACCATTGCCGACATGCAGGACCGCGCTGAGTTTGTGGAGATCACCACCGCAGGCATCCGCGAAAGCCATGTGCACGACGTGCAGATCACCAAAGAAGCCCCAAATTACCGCGCTGACTGATTACGCTCACCCATGCACCAAAAAATACTGATTCTCGACTTCGGCTCCCAAGTCACGCAGCTCATTGCGCGCCGTGTCCGCGAAGCCCACGTGTTTTGCGAAGTCCATCCATGTGACGTATCGGACGACTGGGTAAAGGCCTACGCGGCCGACGGCATGCTCAAGGGCGTGATCCTCTCGGGCAGCCATGCCAGCGTCTACGAGGACGCCACCGACAAGGCGCCGCAGGCAGTGTTTGATCTGGGCATTCCGGTTTTAGGCATTTGCTACGGCATGCAAACCATGGCGCAGCAGCTTGGTGGAAAAGTGGAGGCCGGTCATACCCGCGAATTTGGTGCAGCGCAGGTGCGGGCGCATGGCCACACGCGCCTGCTCGAGGGCATCCAAGACGCCAGCAATGCGCAAGGACATGGGCTGTTGGATGTCTGGATGAGCCACGGCGACAAGGTCACGGAAATGCCACCGGGCTTTGTGTTGATGGCGTCCAACGATGCATGCCCGATTGCGGGTATGGCCGACGAGGTGCGCCGCTTTTATGCGGTGCAGTTCCACCCCGAGGTGACGCACACCCGCAAAGGCCAAGAGTTGCTGGAGCGGTTTGTGCTGGGCATCTGCGAAGCCCGCCCGGACTGGATCATGGGGGACTACATCGCCGAGGCGGTGCAAAAAATTCGGGCCCAAGTGGGCGACGAGGAAGTCATTCTCGGGCTCAGCGGTGGGGTAGATTCATCGGTGGCTGCGGCGCTGATCCACCGCGCCATTGGTGACCAACTGACCTGTGTATTTGTCGACCATGGCCTGCTGCGTTTGAACGAAGGCGACATGGTGATGGACATGTTTGTAGGAAAGCTGCACGCCAAAGTCGTTCGCGTGGATGCTTCTGAGCAGTTTCTGGGACACCTTGCGGGCGTGACAGACCCGGAGGCAAAGCGGAAAATCATTGGCCGAGAATTTGTCGAAGTGTTCAAGGCAGAAGCCGCTCGTTTGACGGCGGCGGGGGCCAGCAAGCAGGGTGCCAAATGGCTCGCGCAAGGCACCATTTATTCCGACGTGATCGAGTCCGGCGGTGCCAAAAGCAAAAAGGCAGTGACCATCAAAAGCCACCACAACGTGGGCGGCTTGCCGGAGCAGTTGGGCCTGAAGTTGTTGGAGCCGCTGCGAGAGTTGTTCAAAGACGAAGTGCGCGAGCTGGGTGTGGCCCTCGGGCTGCCGGCCGACATGGTGTACCGCCATCCTTTCCCTGGACCCGGCTTGGGCGTGCGCATTCTGGGCGAAGTCCATCGCCACTATGCAGATTTGCTGCGCCGCGCCGACGCGATCTTTATTGAAGAGCTACGCAAAGCGCCCTACGAAGGTGGTGCCTTGGCAGGCGCCAACCCGCGCAAGCCGCCCAAGACCTGGTACGACGCGGTGTCCCAAGCCTTCACCGTGTTTTTGCCGGTGAAAAGCGTAGGGGTCATGGGAGATGGACGCACCTACGACTATGTGGTGGCCTTGCGTGCGGTGCAGACCAGCGACTTCATGACGGCGGATTGGGCCGAGTTGCCCTACAGCCTTTTAAAGACCGTCTCCGGGCGCATCATCAATGAAGTGCGTGGCATCAACCGCGTCACCTACGATGTGAGCAGCAAACCCCCTGCGACCATTGAGTGGGAATAATGCACAGTGATTTCAAGACGTTCAGCAGCGTCTTGAAATTCACCTGATTGCATTGCAAATCAATCACTTACGCGTCCTGCGACACCCAGCAGGATGCAGCCAAAGCCAAAGTTTTCGACGGTAGCTGTGACGGTAAATCTGTGAATCTCTGGGGCGCTGCTTTCCTTTACCGACAAGGGCCTTGACGGTAAAGTTTTATAAGGAACGCCGCCATGATTACAGACACCGAACTGCGCAAGCTGCGCCCCAAAGAAAAAGCATTCAAAGTTGCCGACCGAGAGGGCATGTACGTGACCATTTCGACGGCGGGCACTTCATCAGCCCACGCACCCGCTCTTTGCCCACCCGAATACCCCTGGCAAACAGTTCCTTGTGCATGCGGGGCCAGCCGTATTCCTGTTTGAGTTCGGCATGAATAGCACGCATGTGCGTCAGCAACGCCTCGTCGCTGTAGCGGCCCGGTGAGGTTGTCCGCTTGGCCTTGTGTTGGCGCGCCTAGGTGAAGTACCCGCTGGCACTGACCTCCAGCACTTCACAGGCGATGCTCACCGGATAGTGCTTTCTCATTTGGTGAATCCAGGCGTACCTCGCAGCGTGTCCTGCGCGAAGTACGCCGCGGCCTTTTTTGCGATGTGACGCTCCATGCGCAACCGCGCAACTTTTGCACGCAGGCGAGCCAGCTCCATTTGTTCTGCCGTGACTGCTGCGGGTTTATCGCCTGCACCGCTGAGCATGCCCTTACCGCTCAAACGGACCCAGTTGCTCAGGCTGGCCTTGGGAATGCCCAACACCTTTGCCATCACCGCTATAGACTGCCCAGCCTTTACTTGGCGAACAGCCTCCAATTTGTATTCCCGTGTGTACTTCCCACGAACCTGTTTGTCTGACATTTCCCAACTCCTTGTGCGTATTTTGAACAAGGCTTAAGAACTACAGTTTTCGGGGGCAAGGGCACTGTTTGCCACTCGGAACTCCTGACGTATCAGGCCGCAGCAAGCATCAAATGCCCTACTTCAGCCTTAGCCGGACGCACCTTGATTTCAATGTCGTAACCAAGCCGAGTTAGGCAATCCATCAGCTTGCGCTCAGACAAGTTGGTGAAGTCGCCGCGCATCATGTCGGAGACTTTAGGCTGGGTTATGCCCATCCGTTTGGCAGCTTCTTGTTGAGTCAGGCCACGGTTTTTCATGGCTTTCCTGATTTCAATCACCAAGCCAGTTTTGATCTTGAGCTTTTCGGCATCGGCTAGGCCAAGGTCAGCAAACACGTTGCCAGAACCACGATGCACTTCAACGCCTTCAACAAGTCGGGTTTTCATTTCGCAACTCCTTTGCATACGCTTCGGCAATTTTCAGCCTAGCGTGGATGATGTCCATGTCTTCTTTGGGCGTGGCGATGCCGCGCTTGCTCTTCTTCTGGAAGCAGTGAAGGACAAACACTGCCTCGGCAAATTTGACGGTGTACACGGCGCGGTAGGTGCCGCCAACATCGTCTTCCACCACTTCAAGCACCCCAGCCCCACCAAAGCCCTTGAGCACTTTGGCCGCGTCGTGTTTGTCACCAGCCTGCGCCAGCGACAAAGCGAAGCCAAAAAGCCGCCGAACGTCCGCAGGCAAGGCCATCAAGTCACTGTGACTGCTGCCTATCCATTCAAGCGGTTATTCGTTTGTGGGCATAGTTGAAGTATACATGAAATGGTATATAGAGTCAATGGTAATCCCCCCAATTTCCACCGCTACGAGAAGTAGAACGGTTACGCAGGCGTGGGTACCGCAACCGTGGACCGAGTGCTCAACGGACGCCCCGGCGTGAATGCGGAGACCACCAGCAAAGTCCTGTTGGCGATCGAGGCGCTCGGAATGCCCACCATTCAGCGCGGACGCCCCCGCCTGAAGAAAAACCTCCGCTCCGCCTATGTCTTGCCCAAGGGCAATGCCAAGTTTCTTGATCTCTTGGAGCGCCGTATCGCGCTCCAAGCCAGCGAGTTCCGGCACCAAAACATCACAGAAGTCACCTACACCTTTGATGCGGAGGACACCGACAGTTTTGCGCGTGAGTTGTCCGCGTTGAAAGACTGCGAAGGCTTGGCGATACTCGCCCCCGACACTCCTGCGGTGAAGCAGGCGATCAATGACAAGGTCACGCAGGGCGTGCATGTGGTGACGCTGTTGTCGGATGTGGCGGGGTCTATGCGTGAGGTGTACATCGGCCCGGACAACCGGGCTGCCGGACGTACCGCAGCCCTTTTGTTGGGGCGCATGGCCGTGGCGGGTGCACGCAACACCATGGTTCTTTTGCACCACGCAACGAGGCTCTCTTCAGACGCTGAACGCCGTTTCGGCTTTATGCAAAAAATCGAAGAGGACTACAAGCATGTGGCCGTCGTGCGGGCGCCCGAGCTGCCCGCCGATGAGGCGCATGCCCATCAGGTGTTGCTTGATTTTTTTCAGTCCACTGTGCGTATAGACACCTTGGCGGGTGTCTACGGGCCGGGTGGGCAAGGCACGGCAGGTGTCGTGTCGTCCTTGAAGCAATTGGGCGTGTTAGACTAGGTGGGTTTGGCCGTGCACGATTTGACCGACGTGCACCAGAGCCTGCTCAGCAAAGGCGAGGTGACCTACGTCTTGGACCAAGACACCCAGTACTGCGTGTCGACCGCTGCCAAGGTACTGCGTGGCCTGTGCGAAAACATTCGTGGCGCGGTGCAGGTCCCTCGACC
>JARXAM010000113.1 GCA_029865845.1 Rhodoferax sp.
AACCTCCCCCCACCAAGGCCACGGCACTGGCGGAGTGGTGGGGGCTGCACGTGGGGCGCTCGCCCCAGCGGTGCAAGTCAAATCGCCCGCACAAGCTGCGGATGGCCGCGCTTTCCAAGGCCTCATCGGTGTTCAGGGCCGGTAGCAGGCCTGCAAAGCGCTGGGCCAGCATGGATTTGCCGGACCCCGGGGGGCCAACCAGCAAGAGGCTGTGGCCCCCTGCTGCGGCAATTTCGAGTGCCCGTTTGGCCGCCGCCTGTCCTTTTACCTCGGCAAGGTCCGCGTGGGCCAGACTGCGCGGTGCGGGCTGCGCCTGCACCCGTGCCCACCCGTCGGGATCGCGAGGCAGGGGGACACCATCGGTGTTTTTGGCTTGTCCGTCGGGCGCAAATTGGTGCACGACATCGAGCAGGTGGCGGGCCCGGATGACCTCTGCGCCGGGCACCAGCGATGCCTCTTCGGCGTTTCCGGGGGGCAAGACCAGAACCGGCGCCTGGGGCGATGCGCGCAGCGCCAGTGCCATGGCCAGCGCACCCCGCACGGACCGCAGCTCTCCGGTCAGCGACAGCTCGCCCGCAAACTCAAAGCGGGCCAGTGCTGCTGCATCGATTTGCCCGCTGGCAGCCAAAATGCCCAAGGCAATCGGCAAATCCAGCCGCCCCGAGTCCTTGGGCAAGTCCGCTGGTGCCAGGTTGACGGTGATGCGCTTGTTGTTGGGAAAGTCGAGGCCGCTGTTTTGAATGGCGCAGCGAACCCGCTCGCGGGCTTCTTTCACCTCCACATCGGCCAGGCCCACCATGGTGAAACTCGGCAATCCGTTGGCAAGGTGGGTTTCTACGGTCACCTGCACCGCTTCGAGCCCCAAGAGGGCGCGACTTTGCACCAAAGACAAACTCATGGCCAATAACTCCCAAAAAGGTGCGCAAAAGGCAGATGCATTGCGTGGCAAGCACCATCGTTGTGCGGGCTGTATTTATGTACAGTCATCCTAGCCCAGACATGCAAGCGGTGCTTTGATCCTTAAGGGAAAGAAACAAAGCCAACTTGGCACGCCTTCTGCTTTAGGGTGACCAGGTGCCGAAACCTGGTGAGCCACGCAGCCAGGGCCGGACTCCGTAATCAACTATCCAGCTGAGGTGAACACATGAAACTCGTGACGGCCATCATTAAACCGTTCAAGCTCGATGAGGTGCGCGAAGCCTTGTCCAGCATGGGCGTGCAAGGCATTACCGTGACCGAAGTCAAAGGCTTCGGCCGTCAAAAGGGCCACACAGAGCTGTACCGCGGTGCAGAGTACGTGGTGGACTTCCTCCCCAAAGTCAAGATTGAGGCAGCGATCGACGATGCGCTGGTGGAGCGCGTAATCGAAGCGGTTGAGGGAGCGGCCCGCACCGGCAAGATCGGTGACGGCAAGATTTTTGTCTACGACTTGGAACAGGTCGTACGCATCCGCACCGGTGAAACCGGCAAAGAAGCGCTGTAAGTAAGAAAGAGAGCATGAACATGAAAAAACTTCTCGCCACGCTGGCGCTCGGCATGAGTCTGCTGACTGCAGGTGCTTTTGCCGTCGCCCAAACTGCTGCCCCTGCTGCTGAGGCACCCGCCGCTGCCGCACCTGCCCCCGAGGCGGCCGCTCCTGCCGCTGCACCCGCAGCCGCACCTGCTGCTGCAGAAACTGCTGCGCCTGCCGCCGCTGCCCCCGTTCCCAACAAAGGCGATACCGCCTTTATGACGATCTCCACCGCCTTGGTGTTGTTCATGACTGTGCCGGGCTTGGCTTTGTTTTATGGCGGTCTGGTCCGCAGCAAGAACATGCTGTCCGTGCTGATGCAAGTGTTTGTCGTGACCGCGCTCATTTATGTGCTGTGGGCCGTCTACGGCTACACCCTGGCCTTCGGTGGTGACGGTGCCTTCTTCGGAACCTTTGACAAGCTGTTCCTGAAGGGCGTAACGACCGAGTCCATCGCAGCGACATTCAGCAAAGGCGTGGTGATCCCTGAGTTGACATTCATTGCCTTCCAAGCGACCTTTGCGGCCATCACTTGCGCCCTGATCGTGGGTGCATTCGCCGAGCGCATCAAGTTCTCTGCGGTGCTGGCTTTCTGCGTGATCTGGTTCACTTTCAGCTACTTGCCTATCGCCCACATGGTCTGGTATTGGGCCGGCCCCGATGCGATCACTGACGCTGCTTCCCTGGAAAAAGTGGTGGGTGCTGCAGGTTACCTGTGGGCCAAGGGCGCACTGGACTTCGCTGGTGGCACCGTGGTGCACATCAACGCCGCTGTGGCGGGCTTGGTTGGTTCTTATGTGATTGGCAAGCGTATCGGTTATGGCAAGGAGCCCATGGCGCCTCACAGCCTGACATTGACCATGGTGGGCGCTGCCATGCTGTGGTTCGGCTGGTTCGGCTTCAACGCCGGTTCCAACCTCGAAGCTAACGGCTTGACTGCTCTGGCTTTCATCAACACCATGTTGGCCACTGCTGCGGCGACCTTGGCCTGGATTACTGGTGAAGCCCTGTCCCGTGGCAAGGCCTCCATGTTGGGTGCTGCATCTGGTGCAGTGGCTGGCTTGGTCGCCATCACCCCTGCGTGTGGTTTCGTGGGTCCCATGGGATCGATTGCCATCGGCCTGATTGGCGGCTTTGCCTGCCTATGGGGTGTGAACGGTCTCAAGCGCCTGCTGGGTGCCGATGATTCGCTGGATGTGTTCGGTGTGCACGGCGTGGGCGGTATCGTCGGCGCTTTGTTGACCGGCGTATTTGCGGCTCCTTCCCTGGGCGGCACAGGCGTGTATGACTACGTGGCTAACGCAGTCGGCGCTGAATACTCCATCGGCGGCCAGGTGTGGATCCAGTTGCAAGGCGTGTTGGTGACTTTGGTGTGGTCTGGCGTGGTGGCATTCGTGGCCTTCAAGCTGGTGGATTTGGTGATCGGTCTGCGTGTCTCGGAAGAAGAAGAGCGCGAAGGTCTGGACATCTCCAGCCACGGCGAAACCGCCTACAACCGTTAAGCCGCAACGCAGCGCAGTGCGCTGCAGTTTCGAACAGGTTTCTTCTTGAAACCCGCACCCGGCAACCGCAAGGTTGGCCGGGTTTTTTGTATCTGCGCAGTGCACAATCGGCCGCTGCCCTCAACCCTCAATCCACTGGAAATTTTTATGAGTACGCCCTTGACTCTGCGCTGCGGCGCATTGCGCTGTGACCTTCGCCCGGACCTTGGCGGGTCCATTGCCGGCATGTGGATGCATGAGCTTGCGGTGATGCGGTCTACACCGGGCGCCGCATTAGCAAACGTGCGCGACTCCGCAAGTTTTCCCCTGGTGCCGTTTTCCAATCGCGTCGGCAATGGGCAGTTGCAGTGGTTGGGTGAGACCCATACGCTGCCTAAAAACTTTGCTACCGAGCCCCACGCTATCCACGGTGTTGGATGGGAGCGCCCCTGGGCGGTAGTGCGCGGCAGTGACACCGAGGCACTGCTATCGCTTACCCACCAGGCGAATGCTTCCTGGCCCTTTGACTTTGCATGCACCCAAGCGTTCACGCTGGAAGAAGGCGCGTTGGCGATGCACATGCGCGTGACCAACCACAGCCCCAAAGTCGCGCCCATGGGGCTGGGCTGGCACCCGTATTTCATGAAGCGCGAGGACACCCGTGTGCAGTTCCGTGCCAGCGGCCGTTGGGAGATGGGGGCAGACAAATTACCCACCCACTGCGAGCCCCATACCGGGCTCGACCAGTCCACGACCGGGCTCAAGGTAGACCACTGCTTTGACGGATGGGACGGCGTGCTCACCCTGACGGACCAGCAACTCCACGTCACGGTGCGCTCCGGCCTGAGCCGTCTGGTGGTGTTCACCACGCTGGAGCGTGACCATATCGCCGTTGAGCCGGTGAGCCACGTTAACAACGCCATGAACATGGTCGCCAGCACCGAATCCAGCGCACAGCGTCTGGGGGTGGTCGCGCTACAGCCGGGCGAAAGCATGGAGTGCAGCATGCGGGTGGAAGTCCGCGCAGCCCACGAGGTGCACGCATGAGCTGGCAGGCCCTGAGTGACGACGTGTATGAACTGGGCGAGTCCCCGTTCTGGCATCCTGCCGAGCAGCAGTTGTACTGGGTCGACATCCCGGGCAAGGCCATTTTGCGTGCCAATGTGTATATGGGCACGGTACAACGCTGGGACATGCCCAGTGAGCCCGGATGCATGGCCCCGGCGGCCACGGGTGGACTGGTACTGGCGCTGCGCGATGGCGTGTTCCGAGCGCAGGCATGGGGCGGTGCATTGCAGCGCATTGCCACGCTGCCTTACAACACCCAGGTGGTCCGGGCCAACGACGGCAAGTGCGATGCATTGGGCCGTTTTTGGGTGGGCACCATTGACGAACCCAAGGCCAGCCACGCGGCAGAACTCTTTTCGGTGGACTGCCGCGCCGGACGTGCCACGGTGCAGCGCCACGCCGGACACGCGCTCACCGCCAACGGCCTGGCCTGGAGCCCGGACAACCGCACCCTGTACTGGTCGGACACGCCCAACCACCTGACTCACGCCTGGGACTGCGACCTCGCGTCCAACACCCTGAGCGGCCACCGCGTCTGGCGCACCTATGAAGCCAAACCTGCGGGCTGGACTTTCGACAACACGGCCTACGCCGGGCGCCCCGATGGTGCAGCGGTGGATGTGCAGGGCAACTACTACGCGGCCATGTTCGAGGGACGTCGCATTTGTAAATTTGCCCCCGATGGCCGCTTGCTCGCCAGTTGGGACACACCGGCCCAGTGCCCCACCATGCCGTGTTTTGGCGGAGAAGACCTCAAAACCCTGTACATCACCACCGCGCGCCATGGCCGCAGTGCGGCAGAGCTGGCGCAGTTTCCGCTGTCGGGTGCGGTGTTCTTTATGCGGATGGAGGTGGCGGGCTTGCCCGTGCAGTATTTCGCCGATTGACGGAAGCGGCCCACCTGCGGGCCGCAAGTGCGGGCATCAATTTCTGGCGCTTTTGCGTTCAAAAAATTCACGCAGGGGGCAAGGATGGCCGCGTACCATTGCCGCCATGTCTCCATCGACCGACGCCCTAGAGCCCCTGCTGGACCAGATTCGCCACGCCGCAGCGCAGCGCACGCCGCTGCGCATTCGCGGGGGCGGCAGCAAAGACTTTTTCGGACGCCTGCGGCCAGCCGCTGTGTTGGATACCCGCAGCCTGAGCGGCGTGGTGGACTACGCTCCCAGCGAGCTGGTAGTTACAGTGGCCGCAGGCACCCCGCTTGCGCAGCTCGAAACCTTGCTGGCTGCGCACGGGCAATGCCTGCCCTTTGAGCCCCCCCATTTCGGCTGGTCGGGCGGCGCGGCCACGGTCGGCGGCATGGTGGCCTGCGGCTTGGCGGGCCCGGCGCGCGCCAGCGTGGGCAGCGTGCGCGACTACGTGTTGGGCCTGAAACTGGTCAACGGGCGGGGCGAGCTGCTCACCTTCGGGGGGCAGGTCATGAAAAACGTGGCTGGTTACGACGTGTCGCGCCTGATGGCGGGCGCCCTGGGCACCCTGGGCCTGATCACCGAGGTATCGCTCAAGGTGCTGCCCATCGCACCGGGCGAGGCGACGCTTGTGTTCCCCATGGCGCAAGCAGAAGCGCTGGAACACCTGCATCGATGGGGAGGCCAGCCACTGCCCTTGAACGCCAGTTGCTGGGTGCATGACGCATCGGGGGGACAAGCGGGACGAGACCTGTTGTTCGTGCGCCTGCGCGGCGCGGTGGCCGCAGTAGAGGCCGCGTGTGCGGGCATGCTGGCCGACGTGCCGGGCCAACGTATGGACACTGCACAGGCGGCGGCCGACTGGGCGTTGTGTCGGGACCAAAAGCTCCCCTTCTTTACCGCCCGAGGGCAGGGTGATCGCAGCGGCAACGTGCTGTGGCGTTTGTCGCTTCCGCAAACCGCACCGGTGTTGAATTTGCCCTGGCCCCAATTGGTGGAGTGGCATGGCGCTCTGCGCTGGCTTTGGGCCCCCGAGCAAGCGGGGCCCGGGCTGCATGCCGCAGCGCGGGCTGCGGGTGGGCATGCCACCCTGTTTCTTGTGCATGGCGCCCAGGGCACAGACGGCAGCCTGCCATTGCACGTGCCAGCGGCGGGGACAGACGCTCTACACGCGCGGCTAAAGGCAGCATTCGACCCGGCCGGCATATTCAACCCCGGTCGCCTTTACTCCGACGTTTGACCATGCAAACCCACCTCGCCCCCGAATACCAGAACACTGCCGACGGACAGGCGGCAGAAGCTATTTTGCGCAAATGTGTGCATTGCGGTTTTTGCACCGCGACCTGCCCCACCTATCAGTTGCTGGGCGATGAGCTCGATGGACCGCGCGGGCGCATTTATCTGATGAAGCAGGTGCTTGAAGGGCAGGAGCCCACCCGCGCGACCCAAATGCATCTGGACCGCTGCCTGACCTGCCGCAACTGCGAAAGCACCTGCCCCAGTGGGGTGGACTACGGCCATCTGATAGACATTGGCCGCAAACTGGTGGATGCCAAAGTCCCCCGCCCCGCTGGTGAAAAGGCCATGCGTTGGGCCCTCAAAGTTGGCGTGACATCTCCCCTGTTTGGCCCCGCGATGAAGCTGGGTCAATGGGTGCGCCCTGTGTTGCCACAGTCGCTGAAAAACAAGGTGCCCGTGCCGCACGACGCGGGTGCGTGGCCCACCCGGACCCACGCGCGCAAAGCGCTCATGCTGGTCGGCTGCGTGCAGCCATCCATGTCGCCCAACATCAACAGCGCCACCGCCCGAGTACTGGATGCCGCAGGCATCCAGCCGCTGGTCGCGCCCGGCGCTGGTTGCTGTGGTGCTGTGAAGTTTCACCTGAACGATCAGGCGGGTGGCAAGGCGCACATGCGCGCCAATATCGACGCTTGGTGGCCGTATGTCGAGCAAGGCGTGGAGACCCTGGTCATGAATGCCTCGGGCTGCGGTGCCACGGTGAAAGACTATGGCCACATCTTGCGCGACGACCCCGTCTACGCCGACAAAGCAGCCCGCATCAGCGCGTTGACCCGCGACCTGAGTGAACTGCTGCCCGCGCTGGTTCCGGTGTTGAAGCCCCGCGTTCAGCTGCGTGCGGACGCGCCTGCGCTGGTGTTTCATCCGCCCTGCACGTTGCAGCACGGCCAACAACTCAAGGGCGGGGTCGAGACGCACATGGCAGCACTTGGCTTTGCCGTGCGGGTGGCCGACAACGAGGCCCACCTGTGCTGCGGCTCGGCGGGCACGTACGCAGTGTTGAACCCCGAACTGGCATACACCCTGAGGGACCGCAAGTTGCGCCATCTGGCAGCCACGGGCCGCGAAGTCATTATCAGTGCCAACATCGGCTGCATCACCCATTTGCAAAGTGGCACCGACACTGCCGTACGCCACTGGGTAGAGGTGTTGGATGCGGCGTTGCAAAGGGCAGCGTCCCCGCTGCAATCGTGAGGGCCGGACGTTACGCCAGCGCAGCCTCGATGTCGCGGCTCAGGCTGGCGGGCGCGTCCAATGGCGCGTAGCGCTGAATCACCTGGCCCGAGCGGTTTACTAAAAACTTGGTGAAGTTCCATTTGATGGCCCGCAGGCCCAAGATACCAGGTGCTTCGCGGGTCAGCCACTGGTACAGGGGGTGCGCACCGGAGCCGTTGACCTCGATTTTCGACATCATGGGAAAGTTGACCCCGTAGTGCGATTGGCAAAAGGCAGCAATCTCTTCATTGCTGCCTTTCTCTTGCCCTGCAAACTGGTTGCACGGAAAACCCAAAACCACCAAGCCTCGCTCGCTGTACCGCTGGTGCAACTCTTCCAACCCGGCGAGTTGGGGCGTAAACCCGCAGGCGCTGGCGGTATTGACGATCAACACGCACTGGCCCCGGAACTTGTGAAGGGGCACCGCTTGGCCCTCAATATCCAGGGCATCAAAGTCGTACAACGTGGTCATAAGGCTCCTTGCCGGGTGGTGTTACCGCGATCGCCGCATTATTCCTGAAACCCCATGGCTTGGATCGGGGCATGTTGTGCCCGCCCGTGCCGCTACCCATGCGTGTGGTCGCTACGCGCTATGTTCAGCAAGCGCTGCACCTCGGCTGCGTGGTCGCGGCAATTGCGCGCATGCCAGCGCTTGATGCACCACATGAAACCCGCCACCGTAATGCCAAACACACTGATGGCTCCAAAGGCCGACATCCCCAAACCGGTGGACAGGGCATACAAGCCCCCTAACCCCAAGATACAGGCCTGCTCATTGAAGTTCTGCACCGCAATGGACCTGCCAGCCCCCATCAGGTTGTGGCCCCGGTGTTGCAGCAGCGCATTCATGGGGACCACCAAAAAGCCGCCCAGGCCGCCCAACAACACAAGGAAAGGTGCGGCAACCCATACATTGGTAATGAAGTTCAGCAAGATTACCAATACACCCATGGCAATGCCCAACGGCAGCACCAACGTCGCCTGGTCCAGCCGCATACGCATGGATGCCGCCACCGCACCCACTGCCGTTCCAATAGCAACAACACCCACCAGAGCCGATGCCTGCGTCACGCTGTAACCC
>JARXAM010000023.1 GCA_029865845.1 Rhodoferax sp.
ACTCGGTGCATACCAGCGAGGACACCCTGCAACGCGGTGAACGCGGCATCCGCGAGCGTGCGCAACGCTTGCGCGAGCAGGGGCGCTTGTAGCCGCCGACCGGCGCTTGGCCTTGTCCAAGCCAGCGAGCGCCCCGCGCCCGATGCCCTGGTCGTTGGTCGTGCGCCTTTAGCTGCTTGCCCCGCGCTGTTAGCTGGTGGCAGCCAGCCGGGCCAAGCGCTGGTGTGCCTCGCTGTGCAGGTCCGGCGCGAGCTGGTGCTTGGCTTGCAGGTAGTGGTGGGTGTACACGTCCAGCCATGCCTCTAGGGCCTGTGCGGCATGGGTGTGGCCCGCCAGTTCCAGGCACAGCGCGCCCACTTCGCTGGTGCAAAAATGGTCTTCCCGCCGGGAGCGGCGCAGCGCGTAGCGCGACATCTGCTCGGGCCGCAGGCTGAGCACCGCAAAGCGGTCCAGGTACGGGCTCTTGCGAAACATCTTGCGCGCTTCTGGCCATGTGGCGTCCAGCAGGATAAACAGGGGTTGTTTGGCTTGCACACCCGAAGTGCCCTTGCCGTGCGGGTCGCCGTCGTCCACGGGGGCTAAGGGCCCACTGGCGTATCGCTGTGGGCCTGACAGCGGCGGCAACTTGTTGACCACGCGGCCGCTGTCTACAAACTCACCCGGAAACACCACATACGGTTGCCACTGCGGGTCGGCCAGCAAGGCCAACAGGGCCGGGTCTGCCTCGGTGCGGGCCCAGCCGAAGGCCCACGTGTTGGGCACCACATCAGCGATCAGCCAACCGGTGTTGCTCGGCTTGAGCGGCTCAATGTCGGCCATGATCAGGCATACCCCCGCATGCACTGCCACCTGCGGGCGCAGCCCACAAATGCAGTGGGATGGGTTGATGCGGCAGCCGGGGCAGCGTTCACCCTTCATGCCGCCACGGGCCAAAAAAGGTTTGCTGCTACGCGCCAAGCGCTCGGCCCGCAGGCGCGACACGGCGTGCGGCGCAGTAGCCAACTTGCGCGTGGCGGGGAAGGGGTCTGTCATAGCGCATGGTCGGTGGCGGACCGGCCGAGGAAAAAAGAGCGCAATTGTCGCACGTCGCATTCACCAAAGACCTGTATATATCTATTCATAACAAGATCTAAAACATTGATTTGTATGGATATTTTTTAGAAGTATCTATTCATATAATCATTCATGCCTACTGCATCCACCCTGTCTGCCACCATCGTGCAAACCCTGCGCCGCCAAGGTGGGGCCTTGAGCAGCGCGGAATTGCAGGCCCAGCTCGGCGTGAGCCAAGCGACGGTGTCGCGTGCCTTGGCCCCGCTTATCCAATCGGGCGAGGTGATCAAGGTGGGCGCTGCCCGCACACAGCGCTATGTGCTGCCGCGCAGCGTGCGCGACGTAGGGCGCAGCGTCCCTGTTATGCGCATTGACGCGCAAGGCCACCCCAGCCCGTTTGGTCGCATCGTGCCGTTGGCCCGTGGCGGGGTGTGGGTCGATGAAGAAGACGGCCTGAGCCAGCGCTATGACGGCTTGCCCTGGTTTTTGGACGACATGCGGCCCCAAGGTTTCATGGGCCGCACCTTTGCCAGCACCCACCCGGAGTTGCAGTTGGGCAATGACCCCCGCTTCTGGAGTGACGACGACGTGTTGCGGGCCCTGGCCTTGTGCGGGGACGACCTGCCGGGTAACCTGGTGGTGGGCGAAGGTGCTTTTGCGCGTTTCCATACCTTGCCCGAACGGGCCAGCCGCGTGGCCTCTGCGGACGCCTACCCGGCCCTTGCCGAGGCGGCCATGCAAGGCAGCATGGGCGGCTCGTCGGCGGGGGGAGAGCAGCCCAAGTTTTGCACCATTGTCGGAAACGGTGACACCGCCCGCCATGTCTTGGTGAAGTTCTCGCCCGCTGGCGATGCCACCACTGACCAGCGCACCCGCGACCTGCTGGTGTGTGAGCACCTGGCGCTGCACACGCTGGCAGAGGCCGGCATTGCCGCCGCCAAAACCGAGTTGCATACCGGTGCGGGCCGCGTGTTCCTGGAGGCCGAGCGCTTTGACCGCCTGCCCATGGGCAGCGCCAACCCTTTGGGGCTGGGCCGCATTGGCATGGTGTCGCTTAACGTGTACGACGCCGAGTACGTAGGCGCCATGGACAACTGGGCCGCCACCGCCAACCGCATGCAAGAGCGCGGGCTGCTGCGCCCCGCCGACGCGCGCACCTTGCGCCTGCTGGAAGCCTATGGGGTGCTGATTGCCAACACCGACCGGCACTACGGCAACATCTCGCTCTTGCTGGACAAGGATGACTGGGCCCTGGCGCCCGCCTACGACATGTTGCCCATGCTGTATGCCCCGGTCGGCGGCGAGGTGGTGGCGCGCGCGGGGGCCACCCGACCACCGCAACCGACCGCCGCCACACTGCCCGAGTGGGCGCAGGCCCAAGCGCTGGCGCGCAGCTTCTGGTCGGCAGCGGCGTCCGATGCGCGCATTTCGGCGGGCTTTCGGGGCGTTGCGTCCGAGCATCTGCGGGCACTGGGCGTGTAGGCCCGCAGCCCGGGCGACATAGCCCATGCCCTGCGCGCGCTTAACACTAGTTTGCGGAATGTAAGTGCCACGCGGGGGGCTTATCTATTAGCATGGTTTCATAACCCTTGGACCTTGAAGCGCCCATGTCTTTGTCCCCCAAGCCCGGCATGCGCCGGTCCATCCTTGCCCTGGCTTGTCTGGCCTTCAGCATGCTGCTGTGGTGCCCTGTGCAGGCGCTGGCGGCGTCAAGCGCTGGCCTGCAGCAGGCGGCGACGGCGATGGATATCTTGGAAGACCCGGCGGGTACGCTCACGTTGCAAGACGTGCGCACTGCCGAGCGGGCTGGGCAATTTGTTCGCTGGCCAGGCGATCCCAACGATGTGCAGTTGGGGTTTAGTGCCTCGGCTTACTGGTTGCGGTGGGAGCTGCCACCGCCTTCTGAGGCTGCGCAGACGCGTCTGCTTGAAATCAGCAACCCCAGTCTGTCCCAGCTTACGTTGTTTGTGCCAGATGCACAGGGTCACTACCACGCGGTGCACACCGGCGGAGACAGGCCGTTTGCCACTCGCACCGTGGCGCACCGGCATTTTGTGTTCCCCTTGGGGCCCGACGTTCGGGTACCTGCAACCCTGTATCTGCGAGTGCAGTCCACGGTGGCTGTCATCGTGCCCATGAGCCTGTGGAGCGAGGCTGACTTTGCACTCCACAGCCTGAACGGCTATTTGATGCATGTGTTTGTTTTTGGCGTCGTCGCAGCCATCGTGTTGCTGACCCTGGTGGTCTGGGTGGCCTTGCGCGATGCCATCTATGGGTACTACGCCCTGTTCATGGTGGCAAGCACGCTGATGTTGGCGACCAAAACCGGACTGGCGGCCCAGTATCTATTGCCGGGGCATGCGGCATGGAGCAACGTGGCGTACTACGCGCTGGCCTCATGGGCGATGGCGTCGTTTACCTTGTTTAGCAGGCGCATTTTGAACACCGCCACGCGCATGCCTCGCGTGGACTCCATGCTCGTCGTGTTGGCCACCCTGCACGGAGTGGCACCCCTGGTGTACGGCCTGGCGCTGCCCCGCGTGGCGGCTGTGGCTGCGCTGTGTTTTGTCGCCTCGGTGCTGGCTTTGGCGGGGGTTGCGTTGTGGTGCGCCTATCGGCGCCATCGCCGGGCCTACTTTCATGTTGCGGCGTTTTTTGCGCTTGTCGTGGGCAGTCTGGCGACAGTGTTTCCCAGCTTTGGTTGGGTAGCAAGCTCTACCTTCACTGAGATGGGTCTGGAGGTCGGAATTTGCGTAGCCCTGCTTGTGCTGTTGGTGGCCTTGGCAGACCGCTTCAATCAGTTTCGCCACGATGCACTCACCACACAAAGCAACTTGGTGGACGCCCAGCAGCGCCTGGTCGAGAGCTTGCAAGCCTCCGAACACATGCTGGTCCAAGAGGTGCAGGCCCGCACCCGGCAACTGCAAAGTGCCAATGCCCGTCTCGAATCGCTGCGCATGTTGGACGGGCTGACCGGCATTGCCAGCATGCACCATTTCTTTCACATGTTGGACAAAGAATGGGCCCGACTCGGGCGCTCAGGCCATCCGCTGGCCTTGACCCTGCTGGACATAGACGCCTTCACGGCCTACCAACAGGCTGTGGGCGTGCCCGCTGGCGATGCATGTTTGCGCGCTGTGGCCCAGGCACTGGCGAGCGTTTGCCGGGCCAGCGATATTTTGGCCCGCTACGGCAACACCGGGTTTGTGCTGATCGCACCCTCCACGGACGGCACCCAAGCCACGTGGATGGCGCAGCGCGCCGCTGAGGCTGTGGTGCAGTTGGCGCGGCCGCACCCCACTTCGCATGAAGGCCGCGTCACCATCAGTTGCGGCATCGCCGTCGTGGTGCCGGGTCACCACAGTGCCACCCAACAGCTGATTCAAGCAGCAGAGACCGCCCTTGCCCGAGCCCAGGCCCAGGGCACCCAACAGGTGGTGCTGGCCTAAGCTGCGCGGTGCATTCTTGGCTGCGGCCAGTACCGCGCCTCCCGCACCAGTTTGTCTCTATCCCCCCTTGGGTGGGCGGTGCAGGGCGCAGAGCTTGTTGCCGTCCGGGTCGCGCAGGTAGGCCAGGTAAAGCTTGCCCATCGCGCCCTCGCGCCAGCCGGGAGGGTCTTCGCAGGTGGTGCCACCGTTGGCGATGCCTGCGGCATGAAACGCGTCGGCTTGCTCAGGTGAATTCATCGTGAATCCGATCGTGCTGCCGTTGCCGTGCGTGGCCCGCTCGCCATTGAGCGGCTGGGTAATGCCGAGGTTGCCGGTGGGGGTGCGGTAGAAGTAGCGGTCCACCACGCCATTGTTGTTGTGGATGCCGGGCTTGATGCCCAGGGCGCCCAACAGGGCGTCGTAAAAGCGTTTGGACGCCTCGATGTCATTAACACCGAGGATGACGTGACTGAACATGGGGACTCCTTTGTTGTGTGCCTTGGCCGAGCCGCGTTGTACCAGAACGCCCCGGCGCCTCAGTCTGCGACTGGCCCCTGCAACTCCGCAAACTTGGCCGCCATCGTCGGGTTGCCCCGTGTGAGCTTTTTGATCGTCAGGTCGTCGGCCTTGTCGTTGGCCAGGCGCAGGTTGTTGGCGGACTTGTGCAGCGCTTCCTTGGTTTTCTCCAGGTCCTTGATGGCTTCGTCAATGCGTTTGACGGCTTCTTCAAAGCCCTCAGAGGCCAGGCGCCAATTGCGGCCAAACGCCGTCTTGAACTCGTCCAACTGGGTTTCGAACTTGGTGATGTCCACGTTCTGCGAGCGCACCAGCGCCAGCTCGGACTTGTACTTTTGGGCGTTCAACGCCGCATTGCGCAACAGCGTGATCAGCGGCACAAAAAACTGCGGCCGCACCACATACATCTTGGGGTAGCGGTGCGACACATCCACAATGCCGCTGTTGTACAGCTCGCTCTCCGGCTCCAGCAGGGACACCAGCACCGCGTATTCGCACGCCTTCTCCGTGCGGTCTTTGTCCAGCTCTTTCAGAAAATCTTCGTTGCGCTTCTTGGTGGCCGTTTCATCGCTCTCGTTCTTCATCTCAAACATGATGGAAACGACCTCGACTCCGGACTCATCCATGTCCCGAAAAATATAGTCGCCCTTGCTGCCAGTGCGGGCGTCGTTGTCTTTTTCAAAGTGCGCGCGCTGAAAGGCCGCCGCACGGATGCGGTTGAACTCAATCTCGCAGTGCTGCTCCAGCGTCTCGCCCACCATCTTGGTGGAGAGCCGCGCCTTCATGTTGCGCAGGCGCTCAATCTCGCCTTCGCGGTCGCGCAACTGCAAGGCAAATTGCTCCTTGATGGCTTTTGCTTCCAGCTGGTTTTTGACGGTGACGAGGCTCAGGTCATTCTTCAAGCCATCGCGCTCCCGGGCGACCACGCCCACGGCTTCGTTCACGGCCAGCTGGCGCGCGGTGTCGCTGGCCGCCAGCTTGGCTTGCAGGGCCTGAATTTCGGCGTCCTTTTTGGCGGCTTCGGCCTGCAACGCATGGGCCAGCTTGGCCTCGGCCAAGTGGGCTGCCGCTTGTTGTGCGCTGCGTGCTTGGGCCAGCTCATTCTTTAGTTGGTTCGCCAACGCATCGCGCTCTTGGGTCACCGTGCCCAAGGCCTCTGCCACCGCCAGCTTGCGCGCCACCTCGCCCGCGTCAACCTGGGCCTTCAGTGCTTGAATTTCGGTGTCTTTGGCAGACGCTGCTTTTTGCAGCGCATTGGCTACCTCCGCCTTGGCCAGGGCAATCGCGTCGCACTTTTCCCGCTCGGCCAATTCGAGGCGCTCGTGCAAAGCTTGCTCAAACGCGCCATCGCGCACTTGCTTGAGGATGTCGGCATACCCCGCCTCGTCGATCTTGAAGGCTTTGCTGCAGTGGGGGCAGATGATTTCGTGCATGGGGAGTGGGCTCTTACTGTTGGTTGAACTGGTAGCTGCCTGAGCATACTGGCTCTGGTCTTGGCCGCTCAATGGACGCCCCAGGGCGAGAGAGCCCCCGTGAGCGTGAAGCACTATGAATCTCATTGATCAAACAGCAACGGAGCCCTGGTGGAATGGGCGCAAGCAGCTATAAAAATAGAAGCAAATGACAGTTAAAATGAAACCGTTGGATTCGGTCAGAAGAACACGTCAGATGTTCCAAATTCGTAGTTGATGTTGCCAATTCAAAAGGGGAGAAGCGATGGCATCGTTCAAGGAGCGTATTCTCATACTATGCAAGACGTACCCGTCGCCAAGCGCTAAATATGCAGAGACATCTTGTGTAGCGGGAATGAAATCAGACGGTCGGCTTATCCGCCTCTATCCCGTCCCGTTCCGACTGGTCGCCGACGATCAACAATTCAAAAAATGGCAGTGGATAACTGCCCGGCTTGAGAAAGCGCGCGATGACCATCGTCCGGAAAGTCACCGCATATTTGTTGACACCATTGAGTGCGATGCAGAACCGCTACCAAGTGGAAAGGCCGGGTGGCCAATTCGCTCAGAGTTGCTTGCCAAGCTGCCACCATTCTCAGACTTCGCAGCAGTTGAAAATGCTCGGATAGACCATGGCGTTACATTGGCGCGTTTGCGCCCGGCCCGAATCGTGGGACTGGACATCAAGAAGGCTGAAAACCCGACTTGGACTGACGAGGAAAAAGAAAAACTTCTGCGGCTGCAGCAACAGTCAGAGCTTTTTGACGAAGTGGAAGAGGGCAAACAAATCCGATTGCTGGAAAAGTTACCGTTTGACTTTCACTACCGTTATGAATGCGACGTAGACGGGCAGACATTCGCATACAAACACAAGCTAGTGGACTGGGAGGTTGGTGCGCTTTACAGAACTGTTCGACGTCAACATGGTGACGCATGGGAGGCACCTTTTCGCGCGAAGTTAGAGGAGGAACTACCCAGCAAAGATTTGCAATTCTTGCTAGGAACTATTCACCGCTTTCCGGGGCAATGGCTCCTCATCAGCTTGATCTATCCTCCTAAGCCGCCTGCTGAAAACCCAAATCAGGCAGGGCTGTTTTAGCGGTCAGATGCATTACTGTCGGGCCACCGTGTTGGCGTGCAGCACGGGCCACAAAGGTGCGGTGGCACATTGAAAAATCTGCCTCAAAACAAACCAGACAGGCCGTTGTAGCGCGAGAAATTTTTACTAACTCTTGTATCGGTGCTTCTTGCGTCGCGACATAGGCCAGAAAGTCTTTGGTGTAAGTCCGCCAGTTGCCATCAGCCTTGTACTGATTGCGAACAGGCTTGGGGCAGCCTAATGCCGGCACATGCAGGTACGCGATGCCGTGTTCTGAGAGCGCTGTGCTGAAAGCGGTTTTGGAAAAACCCTTCTTTCGAGACAATGGCAGCTCGCGTACATCTACTATGGTCTTGACGCCCGCTGCCAGCAGTCTTGCGATGAATCCATCGATGCTGAGGCCTTCGTAGCCAAACGTAAATAGGGGATGTTGCATGAATGGGATCGGATACACAAAAGATGTGACGATTATTGCAGGGCTTCGCGGGTCATCTTCCGCGTGCTGACAAATCACTTTTGAAAAAGGACATCATCTTCGCCTGCGCATTCGAGATGAAAGGAAATCCCCCTAAATCCAAAATGAGCAGATTTTGGAAATGCTGAGCTGTTGAGGGGTCGGATGATTCGCCTATAGCCCACTGACTTCTCGAAGAATATTTTCACGTCCAAATACCCAATCCAATGTGCTGTCCGGCGCGACATTCTTGTCGTTCGCAAATTCAGCAAGTTCGTCTGTTCGAATCTTCTCGTGCACACTAAATAGTTCTAACACCGACGGGATTGAGGTTGCTTGTACCTTCCCAACCGTAAACAAAATACTCCCAAGGAATGAATCAACGTAAATGTGCAAATGTTCTACCAAAGTAGGAAGGTACGGTAACGATTCGGCAGAGTGGACGATTAGGTTTCTATTCCAATATATTCGATTCATCTGCCAAGCGAGTTTTTCGCGATGATGCGTAAGCGTAGCTTTGACGGCCTTTGGATTTTCGAATCGTTTCACTAGCTCAAAGAGCCGATACAAGAGCACGGCGTCCTTTTGTGAAACTAATTCAGCGAGTTTGGTTCTCTTGTCGATGTATGTTGAGTTTAGAAGTACCAATGCCAGTCGCTCCCGTGATTCAGCTACTTTTAGCAATTGAGGCCCCAACAATTCAGATAACTGAGCTTCCCCGATTAATTTGAGAATTCGGTTGGCTATTAACAAAAATAGTCTTTGAGGATACTGAAGTGTTAAGCAAGACAGAACGGCTTCTCGAACAAAGGCAATCTTTGAACCTGCAGTGGACGGCACACCGACAAATCCTTCTAGGCAAGACCAAAGGTTTAGCAATTGCTCTTCGTGACGTTTTGAGGCCAATGCTGCCCCGTGATATTCGATAGCTTGACCCAAGCGTGCTTTGGCGGCATTGGATAGACGGCTTTCGTTAAAGAAGAAGTCTAAAAGGTTGAGACCAGTCGCCAGCTCGCTTTCTGAAGTTCTAGAGGTGAAACTCAATGGGGAGGATGAACGAGGAAGAATACTCGTGGAATTGTATGCAGCGTCAATGCACAACCCTTTGTTGTGAATGTGAACTGGCAAATGATGATCAAGAAACTGGACTTGTTCGCCGACGCGATCAATGACGTTGAAAAAGTGTCGGACAGCACCATGCTGACAGACACTTTTGCCTTTGTACTCAATAGCAGTAGTTGTTAGAGATGAATTCACCCCCTTTTTGAATTCGACGAAATTTTTTTGTGATCGTGTTCTTCCCAATATGGCCGCGTCATGAATTGACCATCCTTTTTTGCGTACGATTGCACCGGCCATTGCATGTGACACATAACCAATTACTGAGTATTCCTTTGGCTCGAAAGTGAACATCTGTAAAAAAATTTCTACGGTGTGAGGTGCGCCGTCGCACAATTTGTTTTGCTTCTTTTGAGTCAACAATTTTTGGGCAACAGAATAGATATAAGGCCGCGGATATCCGATCAGTTCGTGTTCGACGATTAGTGCGTCTAGCAGTTGAATGACCCTGACTTTTGACCAGTCCGATTTACTGGCTTCCAGTTTCAGTTGTTGCCATAGGCTCTCCCGATAGTCACGAAATTGAAGCAAAAGAGCAGACATTGCAGGCAAGAACTGTGTTTGCTTCCCCCAGCCAGTTTTTACGCGAGTTAGTAGCTCCTGTATAAGCTGCTTCCTGCCCCCTCGGATAACAGGATCAGATTGGATGCTCCAAGAAATTTCTGCAAAAAATGAATCAATTGACGCACTAATAAATTCCTGATTCTCGGCCTGGCCTCCAATGCGATTGAGTTCAACAATTCGCAAATGGGAGTTGAGTGCAGGAGCCTTAAATGAGTCTGGAGAATAGTCAAAGAGAGCCTCATGTAAGCGCTGCAGAAAGAAAATGGTGAAGGTGTCAGTTGATGACTCTTCTTCAGCCGCTTCTTGCTTTACCAACGTGTTGTCAGTTGCTTTGATGTCGGTCATTGCTTGCATTCCGTTCTATCGATGCTGTATTGGCCTGTTGCTGCATTGTGAATGGGCTACGAGCCCAAGAATTTCGTTCCAATTCCATCCCCACCTACCCCCATCACCAACTTCTGCGTCGCCCGCGTAGCCGCCACATAAAACACCCGCGCCGCGTCCTTCTCGTCTTCCCCCGCCGCAGGCATATGCCCCACGCCGGGTAGCGCCACCACGGGGAACTCCAGGCCTTTGCTGACCTTCATGGTCATCACTTGAATGGCGTCTGCGCCGGGTTGGTATTCGCCACTCTTTTTGCGCACGCGGTGCGGCAGCTTGCGCTGGGCTAGGGCGCTGGCGCACAGGTCCATGGTTTTCCAGTCGGCGCATAGCACCGCCATGTCGCCCCACGCAAAGCCTTCTTTATGGGCGCTGGCCAGGTGGTCGGCAATGGCGAATGCTTCGTCGCGCAGGGTGGGCAGTTGGATGATGACGGGGGCTTGCCCCTCGCGCCCGCAGCTCACGGGTTTGAGCAGCGGGATGCCGTCGTCGTCTTTGTCGTCCGCAGTCAGCAGGTCGGCCGCCACCAGGCTGGCGGTGTGCAATATCTGGCGGGTGTTGCGGTAGTTGATCTTCAGGATGGTGGTGCGCCCCTGCGCCTGGATGCCCACGCTCTTGAAGCTGAACTGTTTGCTCTTGTCACGTGATTGCCCGCGTTCGTAAATGCTTTGCGCGTCGTCGTACAGCACCAGCAGGCTGTTGGTGGTGGGGTCCACCATCTGCGTCACCAGCTTGAGCCATTCGGGCGCGAAGTCGTGGCCCTCGTCGATCATTACCGCTTGGTATTGGCCGCTGGGGATTTGCTTGCGGTCCACACCACGGATGACGTTGTCCACCATCTCGTCAAACATGCGCGGGCTCTGTGCGGGAATGCTTTGCCCATAAGCCACCAGCTGCTCGCGGCACCATTTATGAAAGTGCCGCACATGCACCTTGCCGCTCAAGCCTTTGGCCTGCATGACGCTGTGCAGCTTCACGCCCAGCGGTTCGTTAAAGCAGAGGATGAGAATGGGTTTGCTCGCCAGTGTGCTGGCCTTGGCCAGGTACTCGGCGCGGTAGCCCAGGATCATGGTTTTGCCTGAGCCCGCCACGCCGTGGATGACGCGGTGCCCGTCGCCCAGGCTGCGGGCCAGCTGTTCTTGTTGCAGGTCCATCACCCGCATGATGTCGGGCAGGGTGGCGGCCTCGTCGTGGTCGTCAAACAGCGTGCCTTGCTGCACGCGCACTTCGGGGAACATGATCCAGCGCACGCGGTCGATCTGCGGCAAGCTCAAGGCGCCGCGCATGCCGTAGGGGAACATGTCCCACAGCCGGCTTTGCAGGTCTTCGGCTTCCACGGTTTCCGTCATTTCGTCCTGGCAGATCACGCGGTGGGGCTCTATGGCGTGTTGCAGTTCGGCGGCTTCAAACTGCTTGCGGGTGATAAAGGGGAACACCACGCCGTAGCTCCAAGGGCACACCAGCTTGCCCGCGTGCGGGCCGTCGGGTTGCACCAGCTGCGGGTCGCGCTGCAGGGCGTTGACCACGGCGTGGGCGTATTGGCGGGCTTGCTCCAGCGGGTTGATGACGGTCTTGGGCCCGCTGTCGCCCATGATTTCCCAGTCTTGCTTGTTGGCCCGCAGGATGGTGCTGCCCACTTTCCAGTCTTTCACCTCCAGCACCAAGATGCCGCGGCGCGGGTGCAGCACACAAAAGTCGGGGTGGGTGTTGCGCGGGCCCATGGGCACGTCGTACCAGAGCAGGTAGTCGTCATCGAGCTTTTGCTCCAGCCGCTCGCCCACCCTGCGCTCACCACTGGTCATGCGCGAAACGCACGCGCTAATTGCCGGAATCAATGTCGCCATGAACTGCCCGCCACCCCTTCATGTATTTGCATTCTCGGCCTCCATGATGCCCGTAAGAAGTATCAATTTTGGCGCGTTCGTTTTGTGAATTTGGGTCTTTGGGTGGGGGCAATCCGGGTTTGTGCAACGGTGGCGACAGTGCGGCCTGCGGTGGGCTTGTCAGCCCGCTTGCATTCGCTACCATGACCTGACTTCAACGCATCCCGCTCCCGGGCGACCACGCCCACGGCTTCATTCACGGCCAACTGGGCTGCCGCTTGTTGTGCGCTACGTGCTTAGGCAAGCTCATTCTTTAGTTGGTTCGCCAACGCATCGCGCTCTTGGGTCACCGTGCCCAAGGCCTCTGCTACCGCCAGCTTGCGCGCCACCTCGCCCGCATCCAGCTGAGGATGTCGGCATACCCCGCCTCGTCAATCTTGAAGGCTTTGCTGCAGTGGGGGCAGATGATTTCGTGCATGGGAGGGATCTCTAGTTTTTTGGAGGGCTGGTTTAGGGCCTGATAACGCTACAAATGCAAAGGCACATCCATGCGCTGGTTCAAGATGCGCACCACCTCCAAGCTATCGCGCGCCGGGCATCTGAAAAAAATCACGTGCGAACCCACCAGGTACTTGCGGTAGCCCGCGCGTAGGTGCTCTGCACCTTGCCCGCCCGGGTGGCCCTTTGCCAACATTTGTGCCAACTCTTCACAGGCCGCATGAATCGCCAACACATAAGCATCGGCTTGGTCTGCCCCCAGTTGCTAAAGCTGTAACCCCAAATGTCTGAAAGATCCGCCAAAGCCAGCGGCGAAAGAACGTAACCGCCGCTCACTTGGCAGCCGCTCTTTTGGCGACTTTGCCTGCCGTGCTTTGCCGTTTTGCCTTCAAGAACGCATCCACATCCAAGGCGGTGGGCGCACCACTGCTTTCGCCTGCGGCCAGCGCAGCACGCAAGGCCGAAAGCCGCGCTTCGTGCTCCTCAAGCTGCCGCAACCCAGCGCGAACGACCTCGCTCGCCGAGCCGTAGCGCCCCAGGCTGATTTGCTGCGCAATGAATGCGCCGAAGTGATCGCCCAGCGAGATGGATGTGTTTCGGGTCATGGGGTTGCTCCGGGGTCGAGTGGCTGATGACACTGCAGATATTACCAACAATTGGTATTTATCGGTATCTGTGGGGTAACCGGGGTATGGCGTCCTTGGAATGAGCGCGGAATCAATGTCGCCATGAACTGCCCGCCACCCCTTCATGTATTTGCATTCTCGGCCTCCATGATGCCCGTAAAAAGTATCAATTTTGGCGCGTTCGTTTTGTGAATTTGGGTCTTTGGGTGGGGGCAATCCGGGTTTGTGCAACGGTGGCGACAGTGCGGCCTGCGGTGGGCTTGTCAGCCCGCTTGCATTCGCTACCATGACCTGATTCCCCCACTCACGACCACCCGTTCAACATGCGTTTGGAGCCCCATCGGTTTGCGCACATGGCTATGCAAGTGCTGGTGGCTTGCGTGGCGTTGCTGTCGGTGGGGGCTGCGGCTACCGTTGAGGTGCGTGCGCCGGATGCGGGCGGGCTGGATGTGGGGCCCAGCTTCACGCTGTTCGAAGATGCGTCTGGCAGGCGCACTGTGTCTGATGTGTTGGACGCCGACCGTGCGGGGCGGTTTGCGTCGCGTGAGGAACTGGCAAAAGGCCGTTCCTTGGGCTACAGCCGCTCGGCGTTTTGGTTGCGCTTGGTACTGCGCAACCCCAGCGAGCAGCCCGTGTCCCAAATGCTAGAGGTCAGCAATGCGCGCCTGTCCAGTGTGTCTTTGTTTGCGCCGGACGCAGAGGGCAACTACCTTGCCACCGTGACTGGCGGCGATGCACCGTTTGCAGACCGGCCCTATCCCCATCGCCATTTCGTGTTCCCTTTGACGGTGGGTCCGCAAGAAGAGCAGGTGCTCTATCTGCGGGTGCAGTCCTCGGGCTCTTTGATGGTGCCGGTGCGTTTGTGGGCGCGGACCGACTTTGAGTCGGCAAGCCGTCCCGAGTACCTGTTGCATGGCTGGTACTTTGGAATGGTGATCGCCATGGTGTTGTTCAACTTGTTGCTTTGGCTGGCGATACGGGACTCGCTTTATCTCTACTACGTGGTTTTTGTCACCGTGCTGGCGGTGACAGTGGCTTCCAGGACCGGGCTGGCGGCACAGTACGTGTGGCCGAGCGTCCTCGTGTGGGGCAACTTTTCTTACTACGCTGGAATATCGCTCACCCTGACAGCCTTTTACTTATTCATTCACCGCATGGACCCACCGATGCACGTGTCCCCCTTGAAGCGCATCCTGTGCGTGCTGGCGGTGGTGCATGCACTAGCGCCAGTAGCGTACTGGTTTGCCTTGCCCGTGGTGTCGCGGTTTGCCACGGTACTGGTTGGGGTGACCGTTTTGCTGTTTGGGGTTTTGGGTGTGTTGGGTTCTTTGCAGCGCTTACGCAAAGCGTACTTTTATCTTGCGGCGTTCTGTGTGCTGTTGGCAAGCACATTGGCCGTTGTTGTGCGTTCCCTTGGCTGGATATCGACCAGTGTGTTCTCAGTAGACGGTCTGCAGTTTGGCTCGGCGTTTGCAATGTTGGTGCTGGCGTTTGCCTTGGCGGACCGCTTTTACGAAATGCGGCGCGATAGGCAAGTGGCGCAGCGCGCGCTGGTCTCTACCCAGCGAAAGTTGGTCAAAACGTTGCGAGCCTCAGAACAAGAATTAGCCCAGCGCGTGCAAGAGCGCACCGTCCAGTTGCAAGAGGCCAACGCGCGCCTAGAGGCACTGAGCATGGTGGACGGCCTGACCGGCATCGCCAACCGCCGCCACTTTGACCTTTTATTGCACAAGGAGTGGACGCGGCTGCAGCGCGGTGGTCAGCCCTTGGCACTGGTCATGCTGGATGTGGATTGGTTCAAGCGCTACAACGACCACTTTGGTCACCAAGCCGGTGACGAGTGCTTGCGAGCGGTGGCAAAAGCCATCAGCGGCGTGAGTCGGGCCAGCGACCTGGTGGCTCGCTACGGGGGCGAGGAATTTGCCATCATCGCACCCGGTACTGACGGCCCGCAGGCCGTGCAAATGGCCCAGCGCGCGTGCAATGCGGTGCGCACCTTGGGGCTGCCGCACCCGCTGGCTGATGAGAGGGTCGTCACGCTCAGTTGCGGCGCGGCAGTCACGGTGCCCGGTCCCCACACCACGTTCGAAAAGCTGCTGGGCCATGCGGACCACGCACTCTACGAAGCCAAAGCCCAAGGGCGCAACCGCGTGGTGCTGGCCCAGCCGCTGGGTGCCTAGGGCAAGGAACCACCCACCCGCTGCCGCCTGCTACGTACGCTTGAGTGCTTTGGAGACGCTTTCTTTGGCGTCACCTACCGAAGCGCGCACGGCACCTACGGTCTTTTGGAGCTTGCCCTTGTTTTCCAAGGATGGGTTGCCCAAGGCTTTGCCCACGACTTCCTTGACCCGGCCTTTTGCCTCTTGTGCGCGTCCTTTGATTTGGTCTTTGTTGATACCCATGACTCACTCCAAAAAAGGTAGGCCGGCAGCATGCCGGCATGCAACGGGGCTGCATATCTGCCACGGTAGGCGTTTGTGCTTGGCGGGTCAGTGCGTCGCCGCACCTACTGGGCGTTGTTTTATATGCCTTGGGTAATAAAAAGTTGACTTGTATCTCTATATGGGCATAATGCAGCGCAGGAACCCGGTGTGAACCCAACGCACTCCCGTTCCACGGAGCCGCCAAGAGAAGTCTTTTGCCGTCGGCATCCGGCATATTCGACACCTGTCGAGCGCGTTGATCTGCAGAGCAGCAGCCAACCGAATCTCTTTTTTGCTCAAGCCGGCCTTGCAACATGGCCCGCACTCCGCTTTTCCATGAATCAGAATTTCGAATCCGCTATCCCTATGGGCAACTACATGGTTTCGCCCGCCACGCACGAAACCGGCACGGGCCGTTACCGTGCTTCCATCGCCGTGCAGCGCAGCCAGAGCAAAGGCGCTTATTGCCGCGTTTACAACTTCACCAGTGAGTTCGCATCCCGCGAGGCTGCCCGTGTGTACGCCATTACCCAGGGCTGGCTGGAAACCGCCAGCGCCAATCCGCAAACCTGCTGATGCATACCGCACACGTCAAGTAAGGACATCACCCCATTCCGCCGCCCGCAAGGGCTGCAAACCCGCGCACATCAGCCCCTCGGGCCGACAGCGCATTCACTGAAAGGCTCACCATGAGCAGCAAAATGTATGTGGGCAACCTGCCCTACTCTGTCACCGACGACAGCTTGCAGAGCAACTTCTCCGAGTTCGGCGAAGTCACCTCGGCCAAGGTCATGATGGACCGCGACACGGGCCGCTCCAAAGGCTTCGCCTTTGTGGAAATGAGCAGCCCCGCTGCGGCCCAAGCCGCCATTGAAGGCCTCAATGGCCAGTCCGTGGATGGCCGCTCCATCGTGGTCAACCTAGCCCGTCCGCGTGAAGATCGCGGTGGTTCGGACGGCTACCGGGGTGCCCGCAGCTACTAAGCCCTGAGCGCATTGCGCCCACAAAAAAGCCGGCTCTGGTAGCCAGCTTTTTTGCGTAGGGCAGTTTATTGCTTGCCGAATTTGGCCTTCGCATCGGCCATGCAGGTGTCCTTGGCGGTGGATGCCAGCGCGTCGCACTTTTGCTCGGCCACTTTGCGTTCAGCCGCGCGTTTGTCGGCCGCAGCGTCGGAGCGGAGTTCTAGGTTCTCTCTATTGGCTGCCGCGTTGGTCTGGGCCGTCTTCATCTGAATCGTCGCGTCGGCTTTGGTGGTGGTGAGCGCGGCTTTGGCTTCCTTCACGCACACGCTCTTGGGGTTACCCGACAGGTCGTCACACTGTTGCTTGGCGACCCCGTAGGTGGCTTCGCCTTGGGCGACATGCAGTTTGTATTGGGTTTTGAGGGTGGGTTGGTAGCTGTGCTCCAGTTCGGCCAGCGCTACGGACTCTTTGCCTTTGGCTTGGGCCACACAGATGTCGCGGGCGTTGCCCGAGTACGAGTCACATGCTTTTTTGGCGGAGTCGTAGTCGTTCTTGATGCGGGACTTGCTCGCGTTGTAGTCGGTGGGCGATATCTGCGCCATGGCGGTGCTGGCCAATAGCAGACAGGCCACCATTGCGGCGCTGCGCAACAGAGAGGGAGTGGTTGTCATGGGGAATCCTTAAAGTGAACACAGTGGCAGGCCATGCAGGCCTGAGAGGTTTCACAGTAAGGGGCGGGACGGGGCCGGTCTGTTCGTTGGTGGACAGAGGCGCGTGCCCATGCGTTACATGCCGCGTCACAAGCACCCGATAAACTGGGTGTATGCATGTTCAGACTTTGATGGTGGAAGGGGCGCCCGCAGTTCAGCTGCAGGGCCCCGCAGGCGATACGGTCACGGTGCTCTTGCGCGGTGCCCAAGTGATTTCGTGGGTAGACGCTGGGGGTATGGAGCGCCTCTACCGCAGCCCCCTCTCGCCCCTGGCCGGTCCGCAGGCCGTGCGCGGCGGCGTGCCGGTGATTTTTCCGCAGTTCAACGAGCGCGGCCCCATCACGCGCCATGGTTTTGCCCGCACCCGCGTGTGGGAATGGGTGCCCACGGGTGCCACATCCGTGGAGCCGCACCTGGTGTTTCGCATGCGGCACGCCGCGCACGAGACGCCGCTGTGGCCGCATGACTGCGGGTGCACCCTGACGGTGGCGTTGGTGGAGCAGGGCTTGCGCATAGCGCTGGCGGTGCACAACACCGGCACTGCCCCTTTGAGTTTCCATGCCGCGCTGCATACCTACCTGGAGGTGGGCGATGTGGCACAGGCCACGCTGGCTGGCGTGTTGCCGCACGGCGAGGTCTTGTCGCTGACCGAGCCAATAGACCGGTTGTTTGAGTCGGTGCCCGGCCCGTTTGTGCTGTGCAGCCCCGCAAGCGCGCTCCGCATCACCCACGAAGGCTTTACCGACGCAGTGGTCTGGAACCCCGGACCGCAGGCCGTCATGGCCGACTTGTCCCCCGGCGCATATGCCCGCTTTGTGTGTGTAGAGGCGGCCGCTGTGGGGGTGCCGGTGCAGTTGGCACCGGGCGCGCACTGGCACGGTAGCCAAAGCCTTTACGCCGCCCCATAGGGGAAGTGCCCCTTTTTTTTACAATGCTGGCCCGCAAGGTGCCCAGCACCCACTTACAGAAAGTTCCATGACCACTCCTGACTCCACTCCCAAGAAGCCCCAGTTGCGCCCCATTCCCAATTTCATATTTGCCAGCCGTTGGTTGCAGCTGCCCCTGTACCTGGGTCTGATTGCTGCACAAGGCGTGTACGTTTTCCATTTCTGGTTGGAGCTAGTGCATTTGCTGGAGGCCGCCTTCGGCAGCCAGACCGCCCTGCAGGCCTTGGTGACCAGCATCGGCTACAAGTCCGATGTGCCGGTGCCTGCGCTGAACGAGACCATCATCATGTTGGTGGTGCTGGCGCTGATTGACGTGGTGATGATCTCCAACCTGCTGATCATGGTGATCGTGGGTGGCTACGAAACCTTTGTGAGCCGCATGGACCTGGACGGCCATCCCGACCAACCCGAATGGCTCAGCCATGTGAACGCGTCGGTGCTCAAGGTGAAGCTGGCCACCGCCATCATCGGTATCAGCTCCATTCACCTGCTCAAGACCTTCATCAACGCAGCCAACTACGACGACAAGGTGCTGATCGCCCAAACGGCCATCCACATCACCTTCTTGCTGTCTGCGATTGCGATTGCCTACACCGACAAGCTGCTCAACAGCAGCCATCAAAACACCGGTCATTGATAAGAATGGCTGCTAGCGCCCGTGGATAGTGCGTAAGCAGCTAATAAAAATATAGCAAATGTCCACTGCTGAAGGGACGGCTTTACATGATTCACGTGCGTAGTTTGGTCTTTGATTACCTGGGGCACCGCGCCTTGCATGGTGTCTCAGTGGATATCCCGCAGGGCACGGTCACTGCCCTAGTGGGGCCCAATGGTGCGGGCAAGTCCACGCTGATGCGCTGCATCGCCGGGCTGGACACGCCATTGGCGGGAACCATCACGGTGGGTGGTGTGGATGTGCAGGAGCACCCGCGCGAGGTGCACACCAAGCTGGGCTACCTCTCGGATTTTTTCGGCCTCTACCAGGACCTCACGGTGCAGCAGTGCTTGCACTATGCGGCTGCGTCGCAGGGCATTGCCGAGCAGCACATCGCCAAGCGGGTCCAGGAAGTGGCCCGCTTCCTGAATCTGGAAAGCAAACTGCAAAGCCTGTCCAGCAAGCTTTCCCGTGGGCAGCGCCAGCGGGTGGCGATCGGGCAGGCCATCGTGCACATGCCGCAGGTGCTGCTGCTCGACGAGCCCGCAAGCGGTCTGGACCCAGAAGCGCGCGCGGACCTGTCTGCCTTGTTCCGCGAGCTGCAGTCCCATGGCATGACGCTGGTGGTGTCCAGTCACATCCTGAGCGAGCTGGACGAGTACTGCACCCACATCCTCTCCCTCCGCGACGGGCGGGTCAGCCGCTTCGCCAGCCTGGCCACGACGGCCACCGGCAGCCAAGGTGCGGTCCAAGCGCTGGTGCAAGTGCAACTGGCCGCGCCCGCGCCGCAGCTGGCCAGCGTGCTGGCTGGCCATGACGTGGCGCACCTGGACGCCAGTGGCGCCACCCTCACCACGGTGTACCTGCCCTCCGGCGACTTGGCAGCACGCGCCGCCCTGCTGGCCACGCTGACTGCAGCGGGCGTGCCCGTGTGTGCATTTCAGGAGGTGCGCGCCAGCTTGCAGGCCAGTTATGACCAGTCCGGTGCGTCCGGCCAAGCAGGAGAGTCCGCATGAACCCCGAATTCAAACGCAATCTCTGGTTGGAAATTTCGCCCGCTCGCCTCGCCCTTATGCCTGGGGTATTGACCCTGATCGCCCTGCTCGTGGTCGCCATGAGCGAGGACAAGCCGCGCGATAACCTGTTCATTGCCTGCACCGTGCTTTTCACCGGTCTCACCGTGGGCTGGGGCAGCTTGCGGGTCATGTCCAGCATCAATAACGAAGTGACGGAGCGCACCTGGGACCAGCAGCGCCTGAGCGCGCTTACCCCTTGGCAAATGGCTTGGGGCAAGTTGTTCGGCAGCACGGCTTACGTCTGGTACGGTGCCTTGCTGTGTGCCGTGGTGGCGATGCTGGCGGCGTCTACCTTGCCCGGTTTCCTCAGCCGCTGTGCGTGGTTGTTGACAGGGGCGACCGGCGCGGTGGCCCTGCATGCCTGGCTGATGGCAAGCCGCCTGCACACCATGGACCTGCGCACCGAAAAATCCAGTAGTACGGTGGCGGGCCTGTTTGGCGTGTTCCTGGCCTTGCAGACCTTGCCCATGGTGTTCATGGTGCTGCGCAGTCCGACGGACGATGCAGTGTCCTCCGGCGGCTGGTGGAGTTTGGGCTTGCCCTTGCCGGTGCAGTCGCTGGTGCTCGCCGCCCTCATGTTGGCGCTGGGCTTGCTGGCCCTTTGGCGCAGCATGGGCAAGCAATTGATGGTGCGCTCCACCCCTTGGGCCTGGGCGCTGGGCGTGTTGGCTTTGGGCTGGATGCTGGCCGGCTTTATGCCGGAGGGCACACGCGACGCCACCCTGATGGTGCCTCTGGCCGGCGTGGCGCTGTTGGCTACCTATGCGGCCCTGTTCACCGAGAGCAACAACCGCCTGGTCTGGCAGGCGGTGCTGTTCCACCACATGCACAGCCCCCGCCGCCGCATGTTGCAGGCCTTGCCCTTGTGGCCGGTGAGCTGGGCCATGGCGGCGTTGTTTGTGTTGCTCTATGGCGTACTAGGCATCAACCCCGAACCGCACCTTGCTTCGCTAGGCAGTGTGATGTGGCTGGCCGTGCTGCATTGCCTGCGGGACTGCGGCATCTACCACTTCTTTGCGCTGCGCAACACCACGCGCAAGCCGGCCGGCATGACCCTGCTGACGCTGTTCGTGCTGGGCGTGGTGTTGCCTGGCCTGGTGGCGAGCACCGCGCCGGAGTTGGCCCCCTGGTTTGAGCCCCTGTTCGGCCTGCAGCAGCTGGTCAAGGGCGGCGCATCGCTGGGTTTGGTGCCCTGGCTGGCCATGGCGGTCCAACTGGCGGTGGTGGCTGCGCTGGTGGGCTGGCGTTGGGCAGCGGGCACCAAGCCCGCCCAAGCCAGTTAATGGGCTTTTTGCAGCGTGCTCAGACCACCGGCTGGTGGTCGGCATCGGGCCGGTGGGCCGGGTCTACATGGGTCATGAGGTTGAGCACCCGGTGGCGCTTGAGTACCGCGTTGCGGGCCGCCACGGCGATGTTGTGGCCTTCTTCCACGGTGAGTTTGGCGTCCACTTCAATGTGGGCGTCGGCCACCACCATGTCGCCCATCTTGCGGGTGCGCACATCGTGCACTCCGGCCACGCCGGGGGTGGCCAGCAGGGTGGCGCGAATGGCTTGCACCTCGGCTTCGTCCACCGCGCGGTCCATCAGGTCGTGCAGCGCATCCCAGCCAAAGCCCCAGCCCACTTTGCCCACCATAAAGCCCACGATGAGTGCGGCAATCGGGTCCAGCAGCGGGTAGCCCGCCATGCTGCCGATGATGCCCAGACTCACCACCAGCGATGAGGCTGCGTCTGATCGCGCATGCCAGGCATTGGCCACCAGCAGGCTGGACTTCACTGCCTTGGCCGTGCGCAACATATAACGAAACAGCAGCTCCTTGGTCACGATCGCACCCAAGGCCACCCACAGCGCCGTGGTGTGGGCTGGCGCAATGGTGTCGGGTGCCTCCAGCTTTTGCAGTGCAGACCACACCATGGCACCACCCACCGCCAGCAAAATGGCACCCAGCGCCAGCGAGGCGGCTGTCTCGAAGCGCTGGTGACCGTAGGGGTGGTCTTCATCGGCGTCTTTTTTGGCATGGTGCCCGGCAAATAGCACCACAAAGTCTGACACGAGGTCGGACAGCGAATGGATGCCGTCTGCGATCAGCGCCTGCGACTTGGTAAGCAAGCCCACTCCCACCTGCGCAGAGGCCAGCAGCACGTTCACCACCACGCTCACCCACGTGCTGCGTGCGGCCGCGGCTGCGCGCTCTGCGGTACTGTGGGGTGCGTGTTCAGACTGGTCGTCTTGTTCGGTGAATTGCATGTTCGGTTGTGGGCGGGCTTTCGATCTGCATCGGCCAAGTCGCAGAGTGCCTGCAGGTCTGCGTACATTCGATTATCAACCGACCCCGCGCCGCCTGGGTTCCTCAATCACTTTGGTGGGCAGATGACAGTAGCCCCAGTTAGCGGGTCACAGGGGTACACAACTCCACCAAAAACCCATTGGTGTCCGCCACATATGCAATGGTTTGTCCCCAAGGCATGGTTTCTACAGGGCGTATCAGTTGCGCGCCGGCGGTGATGGCTTGTTTAAGCGCTGCAGGTACATCTGTAGTGCACAGGGCAATTTCAAAGCAGGGCTTGTGTGCATCGGCGCTTTGTGGGGTTTTGCCCAGTTGGCGGATCAGAGCGTGGGATGAAAAAGCCAGCGTGGTGTTGCCCGTTTCCAGTTCACCATAGTCGCCGCCTTCGTGCAAGAAGCGCGTCTTCAGGCCAAAAGCAGCCTCGTAAAACGTCAGGGTCGATTTGACGTCGTTGACATAAAGAATGGTGTAGCTCAGTTGCATACGGCACGGCCCTTTTTGCTTCAACAGACTTCACCATAGCGCAGTGGCGTATCGGTGTCATGTGTAAATCCGCTATGTAATTTGAGCCTACCTTCTTGAATGTGCGCTCTTTACGATACGGTGCAAATTCTGCGCCAACACTTCATTGAAGAAGCTGTGCAATGTAGTAGCAAGATGGTGCGCGTGGTATGTAGATATCCGACACCGCAGAACTGTGAACTTCAAGTATGAGAAAACCTACATCTTCTGATCGCATTCCGTGCCCTTGCGCAAGCGAGCTGCCCTATGTGCAGTGCTGCTGCGTGTGGCACCAGGGTTTGGCCGGAGGTCAGCATGCCCCCACTCCTGAAGCGCTGATGCGTTCCCGCTATAGCGCTTACGTGCGGGGCGAATTGCAGTACCTGTTGGACACGTGGCACCCCTCCACCGCGCCGGGCGATTTGGAACTGGCCCCCGTGAAGTGGCTGGGGCTGGAGGTGCGCCACGCCGTGCAAACGGGCGACGCAGGCGTGGTGGAATTCGTCGCCCGCTACCGCGATGCCAATGGCGCACAGCGCATGCATGAGACCAGTCGCTTCGTGCGTGAAGCGCAGCGCTGGTATTACATCGACGGGCAGGTGGACTGGGGGTAGCTTACAAGGTGACCAAATGCTTGGTCGTTGCGCCGTGCACGGCGCTCAAGGGTATGCGTGCATCGAAGGTCACAAAGCGCCCGGCGTTCTTCACAGCCAGCCCCAACAAATACAAGTCCGTCAGTTGCCGTGGGCCATGAATGTGTGGGTGGTGAAAGCGCGCAGCATCCAAAACGCTAATGTCGTCGCTCCACATCTGGTGAAACGTCGTCGCGGTGGACCCTTGCAACATGGCGACCAGCGCAGACAGCGCTTGTGCGTTGCTGTACCCGGGCTGGCTCATGATGCGCAAGCAGCCATTTTGGGTCAGCGGGCAACTGGCCCAGCCGTAGGCGATGTTCGCCTCCAGCCACAGCGCTGCGCGCTCGTGGTGAATATGGTCGCGGTCGTGCAGTGCAATGAGGACGTTGATGTCGAGAAGCGCCCGCATCAAATGCCCTCGGCGTCGCGCAAGCGGTCAATCAACTCGTTGCTGACGATGCCGCCTCTGGCCGGTAGTGGGCTAATGCCATAGGTGGCCAAGCGTTCAGACGCCTGAAGGGCATTGCTGGGTGCATGGGTTGTGCCCATGGCGCTTACCTCAGCGGGCTGTGTGAACGCCCGGCGAGCGAGTTCGCTAATGGTTTGGCCGAGCGACTTTTTCTCGCGCTGGGCAATTTCCTTGGCAGCAAACAGCACGTCGTCGGCAATGTCTAAGGTTGTTCGCATGGTGCACCCCGCAGGTTGATGCGTGATGCTAACACATCACGCATCAACCTGGTCTGCCGACCTGCCCTCCGCCGAACTGGGCGGCTACAGGCGGTCAACCCAGGTGCTTGCCCGCAATGCCGGCCAGTTCAAACATGGTGACTTGCGGCTTGCCAAACACCGCGAGCAGCTTGGCATCGGCGTTGATGCTGCGCTTGTCGTTGGCATCTTGCAGGCCGTTGGCCTTGATGTAGTCCCACAGCTTTTTAATGACCTGCGGGCGCGCAATGGGCTCGGCCCCGATCACGGCGGCCAGCGCCGCACTGGGCTGCTTGCCGCTGGCGGCGGTGGTTTTGCGCGGGGCTTTGGGCTTGGCTTCCTTGACGGCAGCGGCCTTTTTTGCGGGGGCCTTTTTGGCTGCCGCACCGGTAGCGCCTGCGCGGGCCGTGCCGGTTTTTGCGGGGGCCGCCGCGCTTGCAGCCGCTTTGTGGGCGGGCTTGCGGGGCGGGAACTTGGAGGGGGCAAACTCAAAGTTCACTTTGCCCGCCTCGGCATCCCAGGCCAGCATGGCCTTGAAGGCACGGCGGGTGCGCATGGAGACAAACTTCTCCAGCATGTCGGTTTTGCCGGTGGCCAGCAGCTTTTGCATTTGCTCGCGCTCGATGGGTTGCTGCAGGATGATTTGGCCGCTCTTGAAGTCGCAGCTCGGGGTGGGCTGGGCATTGGTGGGCACCGACTTTTCGCACACATAGTTCTTGCCGTGCTCGAACACATGGCCGCCGCACTTGGGGCAGGCGCCCAGCGCGGTTTGCGCGCTGAAGTCGATGATCTCGCCGTCTTCCTCGCCCGCCTTGTCGTCGCCGAAGTCGAACTCCAGCTTGTAGTTCTTGGTTTCTTCGTCCCACTTGAGGACCATCTCGGCCACAAAGGGCCAGCCGGCCTTGGAGCGAAAGCCGTCCAGCGGGCCGATGTGCTTGTCCTTTAGGAACTGCTCCACCTCCGCCAGTTCGAAGGTGCGGCCCGCAGGCGACTTGCCGAACGAGAAGCCGCAGCCGTCGCTGTGTCCATCCGGCCCCGTGCACGTGTAGCGGCGGTAGTTTTCTTTCACGATGCCGCCGCAGTGGGGGCAGGGCGCGGCCAAGGTGGCGTAGTCGCCAGGGATGGTGTCGCGGTCGTATTCCTTGGCCTTCTTGACCATGTGCTCGGTCATGGCGGCAATCTCCGCCATGAACTTCTCGCGGCTGAGCTTGCCCTGTTCCATCTGGGCGAGCTTGTATTCCCACTCACCGGTCAGCTCGGCCTTGGTCAGTTCTTGCACGTCCAGCCCGCGCAAGAGCGTCATGAGCTGGAAAGACTTGGCGGTGGGAATCAGCTCGCGGCCTTCGCGCAGCATGTACTTTTCGGCAATCAGCCCTTCGATGATGCTGGAGCGGGTGGCCGGTGTGCCCAAGCCCTTCTCTTGCATGGCTTCGCGCAGCCCGTCGTCTTCCACCGTTTTGCCCGCACCTTCCATGGCGCCGAGCAAGGTGGCTTCGGAGTAGCGTGCCGGGGGTTTGGTCTTGAGGCCTTTGACTTCCACCGTCTCGCCGCGCACCTTTTCGTTGGGGGCCACGGGCACCAGGTTCTGGCCCTTGTCGCCGTCTTTGGCATCTTCTACTTCGGCGGCGGCTTCTTTGCCATAGATGGCCAACCAGCCCGGCTTGACCAGCACCTTGCCTTCGGTTTTGAAGGTGTGCTGGGCAGCCGTGGTGATGCGGGTGGTCACTTGGTATTCGGCACTGGGGAAAAACACCGCCATAAAGCGGCGCACCACCAGGTCGTACAGTTTTTGCTCTGCCTCACTCAGGCCGCTAGGCGCTTGCAGGGTGGGGATGATGGCAAAGTGGTCTGACACTTTGGCGTTGTCAAACACGCGCTTGGTGGGTTTGATGTAGTTGCCGTTCAAGGCGGTCAGTGCGTGCGGTGCCAAGTGGCGCATGCCGCTGTCGGCCAGCATCTCAAAGGTTTGCTTGACCACCGGAACATAGTCTTCGGGCAGGTTGCGCGAATCGGTACGCGGGTAGGTCAGGGCCTTGTGGCGTTCGTACAGGCTTTGCGCAATCTGCAAGGTGGTCTTGGCGGAAAAGCCAAACTTGCCGTTGGCCTCGCGCTGCAGGCTGGTCAGGTCAAACAGCAGGGGCGACGCTTGGGTGGTGGGCTTGCTTTCTTCCGTCACCGTGGCTTGCTGGCCGCGCACGGCGTCTGCAATGGCTGTGGCTTCGGCCAAGGACCAGACGCGGTCGGCCTTTTTTTCAGCGTCGTCGGCGTCTTTCTTGTGTGCGGGGTTGAACCACTTGGCGGGGTATTCCCCGGCCTGCGCGGCGAAGGTGGCGTGCACTTCCCAGTAGTCACGGCTTACAAACTTGCGGATCAGCTCTTCGCGCTCCACCACCACACTCAGGGTGGGCGTTTGGACCCGGCCCACCGTGGTCAGGAAGAAACCGCCGTCGCGGCTGTTGAACGCCGTCATGGCGCGGGTGCCGTTGATGCCCACCAGCCAGTCGGCCTCCGAGCGGCAGCGGGCGGCGTCTGCCAGTGGCTGCATTTGGGCGTTGCTGCGCAGGTGCTCAAAGCCATCGCGAATGGCCTGCGGCGTCATGGACTGCAGCCACAGCCGCGACACGGGCTTGCCCAGCGGCTTGGCACCACCGGCGTACTGTTCGATCAGGCGAAAGATCAGCTCCCCTTCGCGGCCCGCGTCACAGGCGTTGATCAGCTTGTCCACGTCTTTGCGCTTGGCCAGCTTGACCACGGCGTTCAAGCGCGTCTTGGTCTTGTCCACGGGTTTGAGGTCAAAGTGCGGCGGGATCACGGGCAGGTGCGCAAAACTCCATTTGCCGCGCTTGACGTCAAACTCCTCGGGCGCCTGGATCTCCACCAAGTGGCCCACGGCACTGGAGACCACATAGGTGTCGCTCTCAAAGTATTCGTCGTGTTTCTCGAACTTGCCAGCCACCGGTGTGAGCGCACGCACGATGTCTTGGGCGACCGACGGCTTTTCCGCAATAACCAATGTTTTGTTGAAAACGGTGTTTTTCATCTGACTACAATCCGGTTCTCGCGTGCGCGCAGGCGCGCGCTTGCACACGCAGGCACGCACCCATGCGCGCCCATACGATTCACCATACCAAATTTTCCTCCGGTGGCAAAAACCATAGCAAAAACCTCTGCCAGTGCCTCTCCACTGAACGGGCGACGTATCCAAACCCGGCGCTCTGGGGTACATGGCAAAGGGGTGTTTGCACTGCAAGATATCGCCGAGGGTGAAACCATCATTGAGTATGTGGGCGAGGTCATCAGTTGGCAGGAGGCGCAAGACCGCCACCCCCACGACCCGCAGGACCCGAACCACACCTTCTATTTTTCGCTGGAAAACGGCCAGGTCATTGATGCGCTGTACGGCGGCAACTCGTCGCGCTGGATCAACCACTCATGCGACGGCAACTGCGTGGCCGATGAGGAAGACGGGCGGGTGTTCATCAAGGCCTTGCGCAACATCCGCGCCGGTGAAGAACTCAACTACGACTACGGCCTCATTCTGGAAGAGCGTTACACCGCCAAACTCAAGGCCGAGTACCCCTGCTGGTGCGGCAGCGCCCAGTGCCGCGGCACGCTCTTGGCCCCCAAGCGATGAGCATGCGCTGGCCGGCAGAAGCGATATGGGAAGAGGCGGTGGCCCTGTACCCGGCCTTTAGCGTAGAGATCCTTCCCCAGGTCGATTCCACCAACTCCGAGCTGATGCGTCGCGCCCGCGCCGGGCAGACCGACCCGGTGTTGCTGGTGGCCGAGCGCCAGATTGCCGGGCGAGGACGTTTGGGCCGGGACTGGAATAGCGACCGCCAAGGCCAGGGCGGCACCCTGACGTTCTCCTTGGGCCTGCCCCTGCAGCCGCAAGACTGGTCGGGCTTGTCGCTGGCCGTGGGGTTGTCGGTGGTGGACAGCCTGCACCCGGACTTGCAACTCAAATGGCCCAACGACGTGTGGTGGCGAGGCCGCAAGCTCGCAGGCATCCTGACCGAAACCGCCAGTGCGGGGGCATTGCGCTATGCGGTGATGGGCGTGGGCATCAACATTGCGCCCCAAGCGGCCGATGGTTTGCGCACGCCGCCTGCGGCCTTGCAAGAGCTTTTGCCCGATGCCCAAGCACCCGCCGTGTTGCAGCGTGTGGTGGGCCCGCTGTTGCGCGCCGTGCGGGCCTTTGAGGCGCAGGGCTTTGCCCCCTTGCGCGAGCGCTTCCAAGCGCGTGACCTGTTGCGCGGCCAGGCCGTAGTGTGTACCGACGGCACCGAAGGTATTGCGCAGGGCGTGGACCCCAGCGGGGCCCTCGTGGTGGATACCCCAGCGCGACGGGTCTGCATCCACAGTGCAGAGGTGAGTGTGCGCCCCGCAGTGTGTGCCGCAGGAGGATGACAGCCATGATGCGACTCTTGGTATTGGTGCTGCTACTGGCCAATGGTGCCTACTTCGCGTGGTCGCATGACTACTTGCGCGCATATGGCCTGGGGCCCGCCGTGCCCAATGAACCGCAGCGCTTGGCCCAACAGGTTAAGCCTGAGGCCATTGTGTTGCTGAGCCCTCAGGAGTTGGCTGCTGTGGAGGCCCGCATCAAGGCCGACGCCCTGCCCAAAGAATGCCTGCAAGCGGGCCCCTGGGACGAGGCGCAAGCGGCCCTGGTGCGCAAAGCGCTGGCTGCGTGGCCAGCGGACAGTTGGCGCTTGGACGTGGTGCAAGAGCCCGCGCGCTGGATCGTGTACATGGGCCAGTTTGCCAACCGAAACGTGCAAGCACGAAAGCAAGCCGAGCTTGCCCGCATGCGCATTGATGCCACCCCTGTTTCCGCCGAGGCCTTGCAGCCCGGCCTCACCCTGGGGCATGCAGAGTCAGAGGGCGCGGCCCAGGCGCAATTGGCAAACCTAGAGAAAAAGGGTATCCGCAAGGCCAAGGTGGTAATGGAGCGCGATGCCGTGGACCGTTACCAACTCCGCTTGCCCGCAGTTACCGAGGCGGTTCGCAGTGCCCTGCCCGAGCTCAAGAGTGCCATGGCGGGCCGCACGTTCAAGCCCTGCAACTAGGGGGCTAGGTCCGGTCGGCGATGCGGGAAAACCGCAAGGTAAAGGTGGTGCCGGGCGGCACCTGGCCGGGCCGGTGGTCTTCGACACTGATTTCCGCATGGTGCTGGCCCGCAATTTCCTGCACGATGGGCAAGCCCAGGCCCGAGCCATCGGCTTCGTTGCCCAGCGCGCGGTAAAAAGGCTGGAACACCAGCGATCGTTCTGCGGCGGGGATACCCGGGCCGTTGTCTTCTACCTGCAGCACCAAGGCACCACTGAACGGGTCGAGCAACACCCGCGCGGTAATGATGCCTGGGCGTGCCGTGGACGACGGTGTGTAGTTGATGGCGTTGTCCACCAGGTTGCGCACCATTTCCTTGAGCAAGGTAAGGTTGCCGGGGATGACGGTGCCTGGGTTGCCAGGCTCCACACCTTCATACCCTAGGTCGATGGACTTCTCCAGGGCGCGGGGCACGCAATCGCGCACCACATCCATGGTGAGTTTGGCCAAATCGCAGGGTGTGTGGGCCAGTACCGTGCCACTGCTTTCCGCCCGTGCCAGCGCCAATAGCTGGTTGACGGTGTGGGTGGCCCGGATACTGGAGCGGCCTATCTGCCGCAGCGACTGCTTGAGTTCTTCCGCATTGGCCCCTTGGCGTTGTGCCAGGTCGGCTTGCATGCGCAAGCCCGCCAGGGGCGTTTTGAGCTGGTGCGCGGCATCGGCCAGAAAGCGCTTTTGCGTGGCAATGGAGTCTTTCAGCCGCATCAGCAGGTCATTGACGGATGCCACCAGCGGGGCCACCTCCATGGGCACGGCGTCCACTTCCAGGGCGCTCAGGTCGTCGGGCTTGCGTGCGCGTATGCGCTCTTCCAGCCGGTGCAAGGGTTTGATCGCCTGCACCAGTGCCAGCCACACCAGCAGCACCGCCAGCGGCAAGATGACAAACTGGGGAAGCATCACGCCTTTCACGATCTCGGTGGCCAAGAGCGAGCGCCTGTCCATGCTCTCGCCCACCTGCACCAGTGCAGGCCGTGCATCGGGCAGGTCCAAGCGCACCCACAGATACGCCACCCGCAGATCGACGCCCTTGTAGTTGACTTCCCGCAGGCGGGTTTCCCCCATGGTCAGCCGCTCGTCGTCGGGAGGGGCGGGCAAATCTTTCAGCCCACCCAAGAGTTCCCCATGCGGCCCCAGCACTTGGTAGTACACCGACTCGGCATCATCTGTGCGCAGCAACTCGCGTGCGGGCAGGGGCAGGCGGAATTGCGCCTTGTCGGCATGGACAGCGATGCGCTGGGCCAGCGCCCCGGCGTTGTATTCCAGCGCGCGGTCAAAGGGCTTGCCAGCGATGCCCTGTGCAACCAACCACGTCAGTACCAGACTCACCGGCCACAGCAGCAGCAAGGGCGTGAGCATCCAATCCAGAATTTCCCCAAACAGGCTGCGTTGCTCGCGCTGGAAGATTTTCACGCTGCAACCGCTCCCCGTGCGCTCAAGGTCCCACAGGCGCACTCAGGCGTCTGCGGGGTGGTGTGCGCGGGCAAGGCCAGGCTCACACAGGAATCTTTTCAAGGCAGTACCCCAGTCCGCGCACGGTGGCGATGCGGATGGGGCCTTTTTCTATCTTTTTGCGCAGGCGGTGAATGTAGACCTCAATGGCGTTGTTGCTCACCTCTTCACCCCATTCGCACAGGCGCTCTACCAACTGGTCTTTGCTGACCAGTCGGCCCGCGCGTTGCAACAGCACTTCGAGCAGCCCGAGTTCGCGTGCCGAGAGCTCGACCATCTTGCCGTCGATGGTGGCTACCCGCCCGGCCTGGTCGTAGGTCAGTGGTCCGTGCTTGATGCTGCTGCTACTGGCCCCCATACCGCGGCGAACCAGGGCACGCACGCGGGCCTCAAGTTCTTGCAAGCTAAAGGGCTTGGCCATGTAGTCGTCGGCACCGTAGTCCAAGCCCCGGACCCGCTCGTCCACGCTGTCAGCCGCTGTCAGTATCAGCACCGGCAGCGCAGAGCCCCGGCTACGCAGCTTTTTCAGCACCTCCAATCCATGCATTTTGGGCAAGCCCAAGTCCAGGATCAGCAGGTCGAATTCGGTGTTGGTCATGAGTGCCGCATCGGCTTCGGTGCCACTGGCCACGTGGTCCACCGCAGCACCCGCGTTGCGCAGGGCGCGCAACAAGCCATCAGCGAGGACTTGGTCATCTTCAGCGATCAAAATGCGCATGTTTGTCTCCGTGCGGCGTGGCACTGTGTCCACTGGCCCGTCATTCTAGGCGCGTGCGGTGCGCACACCATCTGCTTTGGCCGCAGGGCATCACGCTCAGGGTTGTGCATACGCCTCCAGCCCCAGCGCCATCACGGTGGCGACCGGCCCACCCACCGCCGCTTGTAGCTCCTCCTGGGCTTGCAAGACCGCATCTTGGTAGGCCTGCACCCACGCCAGACCGGCGGGCGTGAAACGGATGCACCGCGCCCGCGCGTCCGCCGGGTCGTCCCCCCGCTCCACCATGCCCCACGCTTCGCATTGCGTGACCAGCGTGGCCATGGCCTGTTTGGTCATGCCGGCCCGCGCGGCCAACGCTGTCAGGCGCGTGCCCTGTAGCTCCAGATGCCGGGTGATGTGGACGTGTGCCGCGCCCACTTGCCCGCGCGCCGCCAGGTTCGCCAAGCCCAGTGGCACTGCGGGGTGGCTGCCCATGAGTTGCAGTACCCGTGCGTCAAAACGCTCCAGCGCCAGGCGCAACCAGTGGCCTACATGGTTGGTGCGCCAGGTGTCGGGATGGGGGGCAGTCTGCATGCCTAAATGGTAATGCAAACTGACTAAAAATGAGCTTGTGTGGCATCAAGTGCCGGCTTACATTACTGTTCATGCATCCAGCCTGTTGTTAATGCCAGATGCACACCTTTTTACCCACTGACCGCCACTGAGGAGATGTCCATGGACGCTGCTGTAAAGAACCCCGCCGCCAACGCCGAAAAAGCCAAAGCCTTGCAAGTGGCACTGGCCCAGATTGAAAAGCAATTTGGCAAGGGCACCATCATGCGCCTGGGCGAGGGCGAGGTGATTGAGGATATTCAGGTGGTGTCCACCGGCTCCCTGGGGCTGGACATCGCGCTGGGCGTGGGCGGCCTGCCCCGTGGCCGGGTGGTGGAAATTTATGGCCCTGAGTCATCCGGCAAAACCACGCTCACCCTGCAAGTGGTGGCTGAGATGCAAAAGCAAGGCGGCCAATGTGCCTTTGTCGATGCCGAGCACGCGCTGGACATCCAATATGCCCAAAAGCTGGGCGTCAACCTGCAAGACCTGCTGATCAGCCAGCCCGACACGGGCGAACAGGCTCTCGAAATTGTGGACAGCCTGGTGCGCTCTGGCGCGGTGGACCTGATCATCGTGGACTCGGTAGCCGCCCTGACCCCCAAGGCCGAACTCGAAGGCGAAATGGGTGACAGCCTGCCCGGCTTGCAAGCCCGCCTGATGAGCCAGGCGCTGCGCAAGCTCACGGCCCACATCAAGAAGACCAACTGCATGGTCATCTTCATCAACCAAATTCGTATGAAGATCGGCGTGATGTTTGGCTCCCCCGAAACCACCACGGGTGGCAACGCGCTCAAGTTTTACGCCTCGGTGCGCCTGGATATCCGCCGCACCGGCACCATCAAAAAAGGGGAAGACTCCATCGGCAACGAGACCAAGGTCAAAGTGGTTAAGAACAAGGTCAGCCCCCCGTTCAAGACAGCCGAGTTCGACATCCTGTTTGGCGAAGGCATTAGCCGCCATGGCGAAATCATCGACATGGGCGTGAACGCCGGCATTCTCGAAAAGTCCGGTGCCTGGTATGCCTACCAGGGCGAAAAGATCGGTCAGGGCCGGGACAACGCCCGTGAGTTCCTGCGCGAGAACCCCGAGTTGTCGGTCGAAATCGAAAACAAGGTGCGCGCCAACCTCGGCATTCCATTGCTGCCCGTAGCGGAGCCCGAAGGCAAGGCCAAGGGCAAAAAAGCAGACAAGACAGAAAAAGCGGACAAGGCCGATAAGGCCGACAAAACCGACAAGGCAGAGTAATCACCTCGTCACGGTGGCTGGGCACCCAGCGTGGTGTGCCCGCCCAACGTGCCACGCACCGCCAAGCCTGGTTTTTTCGCATCGTCCGTGGCCACTACACCCCTGTCCCTGACTGCCCGCGCATTGCGCCTGCTCAGCACCCGCGAGCACTCGCGGGCGGAGCTAGAGCGCAAGCTGCAGCGCTTTGAAGAGGAGCCCGGAACACTGGCCCGGGCGCTGGACGCCCTGGCCGCCAAAGACTTCATCAACGACGACCGGGTGGTGGGCTCCGTGCTGTACCGCCGCGCGGGCAAGTTGGGTGCCGCCCGCATCAAGCAAGAGCTGCAAGCCAAGGGGCTAGCGCCCGAGGCCGTGTCAGAGGCCGTCGCCCAATTGCGCCACACAGAGCTGGAACGTGCGCGCGAGGTCTGGCGCAAAAAGTTTGGCACCCAGCCCCAAGACGCCGCAGAGCGCGCCCGACAAATGCGCTTTCTGGCCGGCCGAGGCTTCGGGGGCGACACCATCCACCGGGTGGTGTCCGGTGCAGACGACGACGGAGCTCTGTAGCGCGTGGGGGCAGCGACCCGTGCAGTGGTGGAGCGTGGGGGCCTATCCGTGCAGGCCCAACATCAGCCGCAGGTTTTGCACCGCTGCACCACTGGCCCCCTTGCCCAGGTTGTCCAAGCGCGCTACCAGCACGGCGTGGGCAAAGCCGTCCGCCTGGGCGTCGTTGGCAAACACGCGCAACTCCAGCTTGTTGGTGTCGGCCAAGGCCACCGCATCCAGCTTGAGGTCGGGCGTCATGGGCTCCACGGTCACCCATTGGCTCCCTGCGTAGTGTGCGGCCAGCGCCTTGTGCAAGTCCTGCGCACTGGGTTGGCCGGGCAGCGTGTCCAGGTGCAACGGCAATTGCACCAACATGCCCTGAATAAAGTTGCCCACCGCAGGCACAAACAGCGGGCGGCGGCGCAGGCCGGTGTATTGCATGATTTCGGGAATGTGCTTGTGCTTCAGGCCCAGCGCATACAGTTCAAAGGGTGGGGCCGTGCCTTGTTCAAAGGCCTCAATCATGGCGCGTCCACCGCCAGAGTAGCCGCTTACCGAAGGCAGGCACACGGCAAAGTCAGCAGGCAACAGGCCCGCATCCACCAACGGGCGAATCAGCGCAATCGCACCCGTGGCGTAGCAGCCGGGGTTGCTGACCCTGCGGGCCTGCGCCACCGCCTGGCGCTGGGTGGCGCACAGTTCGGGAAATCCGTACACCCACTGCGGGTCCACCCGGTGCGCGGTGGATGCATCGATGATGCGCGGGCCGGGTGTGCCGGTGTCCCGCTCCAGCGCGTCGATCATGGCCACGGTGTCTTTGGCCGCATCGTCGTGCAGGCACAAAATCACCAAGTCTGCTTGGGCGATCAGGGCCCGCTTGGCGGACGGGTCTTTGCGCAACGCGGGGGCTATGCTGATGAGCTGTACCTCGGGCATCGTTTGCAAACGCTCCCGAATTTGCAGGCCGGTGGTACCCGCTTCGCCGTCAATAAAAATTTTTTTCATGGTGTAAGCAAGGGGAAAACATTGCGCATCAAACTCTGCCCGCGAAAGTTCTTGGCCCAGCGCATGGGCGCCACCGCGAGGGCCAGCACGGCGTTTGTGCGTCGCAGCATGATACATTCGCCGGTTGATGTGTCCAGTGCCGTGCCGGTAGCGAAATGCCGTTGCGCACGGCGAACATAGTCCAGTCCCAGAGAGAGACGTCATGAAGATTCACGAATACCAAGGCAAGGAAATCTTGCGTCAATTCGGTGTGCCAGTTCCACGTGGCATTCCGGCCTTTACAGTCCAAGAGGCGGTGGAAGCCGCTCAAAAACTCGGCGGCCCGGTATGGGTGGTCAAGGCACAAATCCACGCCGGTGGTCGCGGCAAGGGCGGCGGCGTGAAGGTTGCCAAAAGCATTGACGACGTCAAGCGTCTGGCGACCGAGATCTTGGGCATGCAGCTCAAGACCCACCAGACCGGCCCAGAAGGCCAAAAGGTTCGTCGCCTGTACATCGAAGACGGTGCCGACATCAAAAACGAACTCTATGTGTCGCTGGTCACAGACCGTGCAACCCAAAAAGTCGCCCTTATCGCATCCAGCGAAGGCGGCATGGATATTGAGGAAGTGGCGCACGCCACCCCCGAAAAAATCATCACCGAGATGATCGATCCGCTCACCGGCATCACCACCGAGCAAAGCAAAAAGGTGGCCGCAGCTATCGGCCTGACCGGTGGGTCCGTGGACCAGGCCGTGGACATCTTTGCCAAGCTCTACAAGTGCTACATGGACACCGATGCCTCGCTGGTAGAAATCAACCCCCTGAACTGCGACAGCAAGGGCAACGTGATGGCCTTGGACGCCAAGTTCAACTTTGACTCCAACGCCCTGTTCCGCCACCCCGAAATCGTGGCCTACCGCGATCTGGACGAAGAAGACCCTGCCGAGGTGGAAGCCTCCAAGTTCGACCTGGCCTACATCAGCCTGGACGGCAACATCGGCTGCCTGGTCAACGGCGCAGGCCTGGCCATGGCCACCATGGACACCATCAAGTTGTTTGGCGCAGAGCCTGCCAACTTCCTGGACGTGGGCGGCGGTGCCACCCCCGAAAAGGTGACCGAAGCCTTCAAGATCATGCTGAAAAACCCCAAGGTCAAGGCCATTTTGGTCAACATCTTTGGCGGCATCATGAAGTGCGACACCATCGCCACCGGCGTGATCACCGCTTGCAAGGCTGTGAACCTGTCGGTGCCCCTGGTGGTCCGCATGAAAGGTACCAACGAAGAACTCGGCAAGAAGATGTTGGCCGAGAGCGGCCTGCCCATCATCAGCGCCGACACCATGGCCGAAGCGGCCCAAAAAGTTGTGGCAGCGGTCCAGTAAGGCGGAGCACAAGAACATGTCTATCTTTATCAACAAAGACACCAAAGTCATCACCCAAGGCATCACCGGCAAGACCGGCCAGTTCCATACGGAGAAGTGCCAGGAATACGCGAACGGCAAAAACTGCTTCGTGGCGGGTGTGAACCCCAAGAAGGCGGGCGAGTCCATCTTCAACATCCCGATCTACGCGTCGGTCAAAGATGCCGCCGCCGAAACCGGTGCCACCGTGTCGGTGATTTATGTGCCACCCGCAGGTGCCGCCGCCGCCATTTGGGAAGCCGTGGAAGCCGACCTCGATTTGGCCATTTGCATTACCGAAGGCATCCCTGTCAAAGACATGCTGGAAGTACGCAACCGCATGAAGGCCAAGGAAGCCGCTGGTGGCAAAAAAACCCTGCTCTTGGGCCCCAACTGCCCCGGCCTGATCACGCCAGACGAAATCAAAATCGGCATCATGCCCGGCCACATTCACCGCAAAGGCCGCATCGGCGTGGTGTCCCGCTCCGGTACGCTCACCTATGAAGCGGTAGCGCAACTGACCGAAATCGGTCTGGGCCAATCGTCTGCGGTCGGTATCGGTGGAGACCCGATCAACGGACTGAAGCACATCGATGTGATGCAAGCGTTTAACGACGATCCAGACACCGACGCGGTCATCATGATCGGCGAAATTGGCGGCCCCGACGAAGCCGAGGCGGCGCGCTGGTGCAAGCTCAACATGAAGAAGCCGGTCGTTGGCTTTATTGCCGGTGTGACCGCTCCCCCCGGCAAGCGCATGGGCCACGCAGGTGCGCTCATTTCCGGCGGTGCGGACACGGCAGACGCCAAGCTGGCGGTGATGGAAGAGTGCGGTTTCAAAGTCACCCGCAATCCGTCCGAGATGGCCAAGCTGTTGAAGGCCTTGCTCTAACTGTCGGTAAGATGGCCCCTCGGTGCGAGGGGTATCGATTTTTTCTAGATGCCCGGTTCGCAAGACTGGGCATTTTTGTTGAAGCGGATTGTTGAAGCGGACAGTGCAAGAATTAGCATGGCTTCAACGGGCATTCGCCCTGTGCAGTCTGGGCGCTGCCAGACGATGGGGCGGGTGCGCCAGCCGGTAAAATTTAAATCGTGTCGTATGTGATGGATGGGGGCATTCAAAATGGCAGCAAGACCATGTTGACGAATGGCCCCTAGGTTCAGTCGGCTTCGGGCCACCATAAAGGGAATAGATGATGCCGAAAATTGTTGTATCCATTGATGACGTTGTGATCAAGGAAGTGTCCATTACCGATGCGAAAACGACCTTGGGCCGCAGGCCCTACAACGACGTCGTGATCGACAACTTGGCGGTAAGTGGGGAGCACGCGCTGCTCACCTTGCAAGGCGCAGACTACTTCCTCGAAGACCTCAACAGCACCAACGGCACCTACATCAACGGCAAAGCTATCAAGCGCCAGCGGCTCTCGTATGGCGACGCCATCGAAATCGGCAAGTACGTCATCAAATTCATGGCCGACTTAGGGCAGGCCGCCAGTGGCGTTGCCAACGCACGGGGCTATTCCCCCTCAAGCACCGGCCAGGCCATGAACTCGGGGTACTCCACCCTGTTGGGCGAATCGCAAGGCTTGGGCATGTTCCAGGCGGCGATCAAAGTGCTCTCGGGTGCGTCTTCGGGGCGCGAAGTGCCGCTGACCAAGGTGGTCACCACCATCGGCAAACCCGGCGTCGCTGTGGCCGCCATCACACGCCGACCCGAAGGCTACGTGGTGCACCATGTGGAGGGCAGCGGCAACCCCACCCTGAATGGGTCCACCATCCAGGCCACCCAGCTTCCCCTCAAAAATGGCGACATCATCGAACTTGCAGGCACCCAAATGCAATTTGTGCAACTCTAAAGTGCCGCTGCGCAGGGCAGCGCACCCGCGCGCCGCCTGAGCAACACCGCCACGGCACCGTCACAAGGCCCCCCATGAGCACTGTCACCCCCAAAACAGAGAGCGAGTTCAGCGGGGACACACTTTTTGCAGACTCCAAGTCGCCCCGCAGCAGGCGGCGTGGCATGACCTTTGAGGCCCTGTTTTACCGACAGTTGCACCAGGTCACCGACCGTATTCATGGCAGCGAAAACCTTGAGCAGCTCATGCTCGACACCAGCCAAGACATCTGCAAACTCCTTAATGCAGACCGCCTCACGCTCTACGCCGTCACCGACGACGGGGGCTCCATCGTGTCTCAGGTCAAAACCGGCCTGAACACCAGCAAAGAGCTCAAACTCCCCATTTCCCCGCAAAGCCTGGCGGGCTATGCGGCTTACAGCCAGAGCGCTCTCAACCTACCCGACGTGTATGACGACGACGCCCTGCGCCGCATCCACCCCGCGCTGAACTTCCTCAAGGAAGTGGACAAACGCTCCGGCTACCGCACCCGGCAAATGTTGGTGGCCCCCATCCTGGAGGGCGGCACGCTGCACGGGGTGCTGCAAGTCATCAACAGCAAAAGCGGAGCGCCCTTTGGGGAGCTGGAGGTCGATGGGGTGGCCGAGCTGTGCAAAACCTTGGCAATTGCCATCCGCCAGCGCCGCCAAAAAACCGCCTGGGCCTCTGGCCGCTCACGCACCCCCTACGACCTGCTGGTCGATGCGGGCCTGCTCACCCAAGCGGAGCTGCTGCAACTCGCCCAACAGGCCCGCGATGAGGGCCACACGCTTGAGCACCTTCTGGTCGCGCAGCGCGGACTGCGCCCCGCCGATCTGGGCCCCGCGTTGGAAAAATACTTTCACCTCCCGTATGAGCCTTTCAGTGCGGGGCGCATCCGGTCCGAGGCGCTGCACGGCCCGCTCAAGCGCGAGTTTCTGGAGCAGCAGGGCTGGATTCCCCTGGAAGAATCGCCGCAAGGGCTGGTCATCATGTGCACCGACCCCGAAGCCACCAAAGGCTCGCGGGTGGTGCCCCAAGTCTTCCCGCGCATCAGCAGGTTTGCCTACCGCGTGACCACCGAAGCCGAGTTCGCCGACACCCTCACCCAAATATTTGGCGGTGTGCAAGACAGCAGCAGCATCGACCAGTTGTTGGCCGACATGGACGGCAGCGTGCTCGAGGAGGGCGGCAACGACGAATCGCTAGAGTCCGCCGCCGCCGACAACGAACTCGTCAAGTTCGTCAACAAAGTCATCATCGACGCGTACCACCAAAAGGCCTCCGACATCCACATCGAGCCCATGCCCGGCAAGCTCAAAACCGGCATCCGCTTTCGGGTCGATGGCAGTTTGGTGCCCTACATCGAAGTGCCCGCGCACTTCCGCCAGGCCATGGTCACGCGGCTCAAAATCATGTGCGACCTCGACATCTCCGAGCGCCGCAAGCCGCAGGACGGCAAAATCAAGTTCAAAAAATACGGCCCGCTGGACATCGAATTGCGCGTGGCCACCATCCCCTCGGCCGGGGGTGTGGAAGACGTGGTCATGCGCATCTTGGCCGGGGGCGAGCCCATCCCGCTCGAAAAACTCGGCCTCACCGCCCACAACAAAGTGCGGCTGGAAGCCACTGTCAGCAAGCCCTACGGCCTGTTTTATGTGTGCGGCCCTACCGGCTCGGGCAAAACCACCACGCTGCACTCCATCCTCAAGTTTCTCAACACCCCGGACACCAAAATCTGGACCGCCGAAGACCCGGTGGAAATCACCCAAAAAGGCCTGCGCCAAGTCCAAATCAACAAAAAGGCGGGCATCGACTTCGCGCTGGTCATGCGTGCCTTTTTGCGGGCCGACCCCGACATCATCATGGTGGGCGAATCGCGCGACAAAGAAACGGTGTCTATGGGCGTGGAAGCCTCACTCACCGGGCACATGGTGTTTTCTACCCTGCACACCAACTCGGCCCCAGAGTCCATCACCCGCCTGCTCGACATGGGCATGGACCCCTTTAACTTTGCCGACGCCCTGCTCGGCATCCTGGCCCAGCGCCTGGCCAAAAAACTGTGCGACTGCAAACAAGCCTACGAGCCCAGCGCTGACGAGCTAGACCAGTTTTGCAAAGAATACGCCGAAGAACTGCGCCACACCCGCGCCTGGCGCGAGCACTACGACCAAGAAATGCAGCACCTGCGCGCCCACTGGTCGGCCATCTACGCCCAAGGCGGCCCGCTCAAGCTGTACCGGGCGGTGGGCTGCGACACCTGCAACCACACCGGCTACAAAGGCCGCGTGGGCCTGCACGAACTGATGGTGGCCGACGACGCCTTAAAAAAGCGCATCCAAGAGCGCGCCCGCGTGGCCGAACTGTTTTCGGTGGCGCTGGAGGGTGGCATGCGCACCCTCAAAATGGACGGCATGGAAAAGATCCTGCTCGGCCTGACGGACCTCAAAATGGTCCGACAAGTTTGTATTAAATAGTACGCAGCATGACAAAATTGTCGGCCCTACGGTTGCCAAACCGGCGCATTAGTGTGTAAATCGTCATAAGCAATGTGAAAAACACCGCTACACTGCGCCGCGCAGCACCTATGCGGCTTGGCACGCTAACTGCAATAGACTCAGCCTCTCATTTTCTTTTTTGGAGATTCATATGAAGCGTTCCGTACAACAGGGTTTCACCCTGATCGAACTGATGATCGTCGTGGCCATCATCGGCATCTTGGCCGCCGTGGCACTGCCTGCGTACCAGGACTACACCATCCGCGCCAAGGTCACCGAAGGTTTGACATTGGCTTCTGGACTCAAGCCTGTCGTAATGGACAACGCATCGAATGGAACACCCACTGCCAATGGTGGATTTTTTGCTGGTGTTCCCTCTGGGACTGGCAGCGCAGCTACCGCTACTTGCTCTAACGGTGATCCGTGCGTAATGCGTCAGCCTAGCACTGCAGGGCTTACTAAAAATGTGAACTCCATCACAGGAGCTCCAGCGACTGGCCGAATCACGATTGCCTACCAGGCCGCCATCGCTGCAAGTACTGCCAACACTGTGGTGATTGTTCCTACGTCCGATGGTGCGCCGTTGGCTGCTGGAACTCCTCCCGCAGGCTCGACCACTTGGACTTGCTATTCTGCTGGTAAGGTATTGTTAGCAGGTACGACAGATGCTCATGGCGCTACTTTGTTGCCAAAGTACGTGCCAGCAGACTGCCGTTAATCGCACCCAGTGCATGCTAAAAGAGCGCCTCGGCGCTCTTTTTTTATGGGGAAATCCAAGCCTATGTGGGTACGTCTGAAATTCGCGGTCAAAGCTGCAGGCCTGCACTTGTTAGGTAGTGTGCTGGTGGCTGTGCTGGTGGCCGCCCTGGTGTTGGGCGTGTGGTACCCCGGCACCTTTCGCGACATGGCCGGTGGCGCGGGCTTGTTTGCGCTGCTGGTGTCGGTGGACGTGGTGTGCGGCCCCTTGCTCACCTGCGTGTTGTGGAGCCCGCACAAACCACGGGCAGAGTTGGGGCGCGATGTAGCGCTGGTTTTGGTGGTGCAGTTGGCAGCCTTGTGCTACGGGGTGTGGACCATGTGGGTGGCGCGGCCACTGTATGTGGTGCTGGAGGTGGATCGGTTTCGGGTGATCGCAGCCCCCGACATCCAGCTTGCAGACCTCCAAACGCTGCCCCCCACCTTGCAACCACGCTTGTGGGAGGGCCCGCGACTGGTGGGCATTCGCCCGCCGCTCAACGAGCAGGAGCGCATGCAGGTAATGGCTGATTCCTTGGTTGGTGGGCGAGATTACGCGCAGCGCCCCGCCTTTTACCTGCCCTATAACGACGGGGTGCGTGCCCAGGCCTTGCAGCGGTCCAAGCCGCTGTCCGCATTTGTGCAGCGCTATCCCGGCCAAGCGCCTTACGCTGCCCGCATCGCCAGCGCGCATGCGGCGCAGGTGGCCGACTACCGTTATGTGCCGGTCATGGCCCGTGGCGACTGGGTGGCCGTGATGGATGCCCGTGGCGAGGTCCATGGCTACCTCCAGGGCGATGGCTTTTAGCGCACCGCGGCACCTATGAAGTCCGGCTGGCCTTGCGCCGCTGCCCTTCGTGTCAAACTTTGATGACCGTATTGCTGTACAGAGCAACTAGAGGGTCATGCGTCAGCAGTCGCATAGGCTCAACGATTGCTTGTGCAACGAGCAGGCGGTCAAAGGGGTCACGATGGTGCGAAGCAAGCCCTTCAACGGCTAGCACATGCTCTGGTTCAATCGACAAGATCCGGTAACCAGCCGCCTTGAAATACTGCAAGGATTCCTGTCCTGAAACTGGCATGTCACCACGGCCCAAGGAATGCTTTATTGCAATCTCCCAGATACTTGCGGCGCTTACCCACACCGTTGACTTAGCGGACTGGATCAATTCCCTCGCCGCCGCAGACAACCTAGGACTGTCTGTGATTGCCCATAAGGCGATATGGGTGTCCAACAATAGATTCAAGAAGGCTCCCCACCAAAGAACCATGAGGCGACTTCTTCGTTGTGTGCATCAATGTCGTCCGGGACGTCAAACCTTCCCTTGGCGACCCCAATGCGCAAAGCAAGGGGTGCGGGTTCCACGGGAACCAGTTTCGCAGCAGGGCGTCCGTTGCGGGCAATGATGATTTCACGCTCGTACCCTTGCTCTATCGACTCCACCAAGCGAGATAGCGAGGATTTCGCCTCCAACATGTTGACAGCTTGCATGTGTTGCCTCCAAATTCTGTGGTTTAGTCTAGTCTGGCTAATGTCATAAGGCAAGGCCCTTTAGCACCCCATAGGCCCACCCTGTGCGGCTGCCAGATACAGTAGGGCATGTTCACGTTCTGGCCCCCTTCTCCCTTCACTTCCCGCGCCCCGGTGTTCCGAGGGCCGCGTTCTGCGCTCTGGCTCACGCTGCTGGTGGCGTGTGGGGCGCCGTGCCGCGCCCAAGCACCTGCACCTGCACCCGTGCAAGCCCAAGCGCCTGTGCCCTCCGCCGAGGCCAGCATGTCCCTGGCCGCCGAGCGGCGCTTGGGCGACCGCATTGTGCGGTCGGTGTACCAAGACCCGGACTATCTGGACGACCCGGTGGTAGCGGACTATTTGCAGTCGGTCTGGCAGCCTTTGCGCGCGGCAGCGCGCCAGCGTGGTGACCTGTTGCCCGACATGGACGCCGCGTTTGCCTGGCAACTGCTGCAGGTGCGGGACCGGTCGGTCAACGCGTTTGCCCTGCCGGGCGGTTACCTGGGGGTGCATTTGGGCTTGCTGGGGGTGGTGGCCAACAAAGACGAGCTGGCCTCGGTGCTGGCCCACGAGCTCAGCCACGTCACCCAGCGCCACATTGCCCGTTTGCTGGAGCGCCAAAGCGGCCAGGCGCCGTGGCTGGTGGGGGCCATGGTGCTGGCCGCATTGGCTGCCAGCAAAAACCCGGCTGGTGCGAACGCGGTCATCGTGGGTGGGCAGGCGGTGGCGGCGCAGGTGCAACTGAATTTTTCCAGAGACATGGAGCGCGAGGCAGACCGCGCAGGCTGGTATGTGGCCACCGATGCGGGCTTTGCCGCCCAGGGCTTTGTGAGCATGTTTGAAAAGTTGCAACACAGCAGCCGCAACAACGATGCCGGGCAGTTTCCCTACCTGCGCAGCCACCCGCTCACCACCGAGCGCATTGCCGACATGCAGTCGCGCCTGCCCGAAGGGGTGCAGCCCGTGCTGACCACCAGCCTGGAGCACGGCATGGTGGCGGCGCGCGCACGGCTGTTGGCCACCACCTCGGTGGACAGTGTGCGCAGCGCCTATGCCGAGGCGGCACCCGCTTTGGCCCTGCGGCACACGCGGGCGCAGCGGGCTGCGGCGTTGTATGGGGCGGCGTATGCGGCCATCCGTCTGCGCGAGTGGGACAAGGCGGCCGCCTGGCTGGACGCCCTGGAGGCCGTGGTGGTCGGTGACGTGGCGGCGCAGCGCCTGTGGCGCTTGCTGAGTGCCGAGTCAGCCAGCGCGCAAGATCAGCCCGCGCGTGGGCTGTGGGTGCTGGGCGCAGCAGCAGCCCCCCGCAGCCGCGCAGAACTGATGGCCTGGATACCCCTGAAGGTGGCTGTGGCAGAGCCGGGTGCGGCCGCCGACGCCGCGCAGTTGTGGTTGGCAGACCACCCCGACGACGCCAGCCTGTGGCAGTTGCTGGCCAGCGCCCGCGCTGCGCAGGGGCGCACGGTGGCCGCGGTGCGGGCCGAGGCCGAGGCCTATCGGTGCCTGTTGGACTACGCCGGTGCGGTTACGCGCCTGAAGGCGGCGCAGGCCCTGGCCGCCGCAGACCCGCAAAAGGCGGACTACATGGAGTCGGCCATTGTGGATGCCCGCCTGCGCCAACTGGAGCCCTTAGCGCGAGAACAAGCGGTCGAGCGCTGAGTGGATGACCAAGCCCGCCAGGGTGTACACCAGTGAGCCGAGCAGGGCGGCCCCAAAGCCTTGCACCTGAAAGCCGTCAAGCATGCGCGCGGCCATCCAAAACATACCGGCGTTGATCACAAACAAAAACAGGCCCAGGGTGAGCAGCGTGATCGGCAGGGTCAGCACCACCAGCAGCGGGCGCAGCAGCGTGTTGAGCAGGCCGATGACCAGGGCCGCCATCAAGGCGGCACCAAAGCTGTGTACCTCCACGCCCGGGACGGCGTGGGCCATTGCCAGCAGCACCATTGCGCCGAGCAGCCATTTGCAAAGAAGTTTCATGCGGTCAGCATAGCAGCGCGGTGTGCGGGGTAATTGGTAAGGGCTAAGGGCTTGGTGGTGGGGGGCGGTGCGTTGCGGGGGCGCGTTATATGATGCGCGTCCGTTTCCCGGAGGGTGGTTTTCTTTGGCAGGCATACACATTACCGACCTGGAGTCGGCTATCAATTTTTGGCGCGTGCGCGATCCCTCGCCCGATGGCGTGTCCTTGCCCGCGCCCACACGGGCGCTGGCCGAGGTGTATGCCCTGCTGGTGTTTGGGCACGCCAGCGAGGTGGCGGAGTCCGACGTGTCGCCCGCTGCGTTAGCGGCGTGGCTTACGTGGTACGAGTCCACCCCCGATACCCCGTGCATCGCCATTTGCTCCACCAGCCAGGGAGATGCAGACTGCAAAGGCTGTGGCCGCACGTTTGACGAGGTGCAGCACTGGCCTGCCATGGGCCCGGCAGACAAGCGCGCCACCTGGCGCCGCATCACCCTGGAGGGCACGGCCTGGCGCTTTAACCGCTATGCAGAACGGGCGGTCGAATCGCCGGGGCCACTGTGACGGCGTGAGCCTGTGACCGAGGCGCTATTTCCAGCGCAGCGGCTCAATGTCTACCGTGCTGCTGCCGTTACCAAGCATGAGCACACCCTCTTGCACCGTGGCTTGCAACTGCATGCTGCGTGCCGCCATCTGCGCCAAAGACTGCGCGGTGGCAGACGGTATGCGCCAGACGGACAGCTTGTCCAGCCGGGTGAGCTTGGTCTCAATGCCCTTCCACCAGATGTCGGCCGAGTGCGCAAAGGCATAGAGCAACACCGCGTCTGCCTTGTTGCAGGCTTTGGAAATGGGCTTGTCTTCGGGCTGCCCCACCTCGATCCACAGCCGCTTGTGGCCGGTGAAGTCGGTGAGCGACACGTCCGGGTCGTCCGGGTCAGACAAGCCCGCGCCAAAGGCCAGCGTGCCATCGCCCTGGCATACGCTTTGCAGCTTATGGGCATTGAAGGCCAGGGCCACCAGGCGCACCATCATGCGTTCGTCTGTTTCGCTGGGGTGCCGCGCCAGCGTCAGCGCGTGGTCTGCGTAGTAGCCGTTGTCAATGTCTGCAATTTGCAGGTTGGCTTTGTAGATGGTGGATTTGAGGGCCATTACACCCGCTTCGCCAGTTCGGCTGCCTTGCCGGTGTAGCTGCCCGGTGTCATGGCCAGCAGGCGGTCTTTTTCGGCTTCGGGAATGTCCAGGCCCACAATAAATCCGCGCATCAATTCGCGGGTCATGGCGGCCCCCCGGGTGAACTGCTTGAGCTGTTCGTAGGGCTGGGGCAGGCCAAAGCGGCGCATCACGGTTTGGATGGGCTCGGCCAGCACTTCCCACGAGGCGTCCAGGTCTTCAGCAATGGCGGCATGGTTGATTTCCAGCTTGTTCAGGCCGGTCATGAGGGAGCTGTACGCCAGCACCGCGTAGCCCAAGGCCACGCCAAGGTTGCGCAACACGGTGGAGTCGGTCAGGTCGCGCTGCCAGCGGGAGATAGGCAGCTTTTCGCTCAGGTGGCGCAGCAAGGCGTTGGACAGGCCCAGGTTGCCCTCGGCATTTTCAAAGTCAATGGGGTTGACCTTGTGCGGCATGGTGGAGGAGCCCACCTCGCCGTCTTTGAGCTTTTGCTTGAAGTAGCCCAGCGACACGTAGCCCCAAATGTCGCGGCTCAGGTCGATCAGGATGGTGTTGGTGCGGGCGACCGCGTCAAACAGTTCGGCCATGTAGTCGTGCGGCTCGATCTGGATGCTGTAGGGCTGGAAGGTCAGGCCCAGGCCCAGCGGCTCCGGGGTTTCCACCACCTTTTTGCTGAAGGCCTCCCAGTCGAAGTCGGGCCAGGCGCTCAGGTGGGCGTTGTAGTTGCCCACGGCACCGTTCATCTTGGCCAAAATTTTTACGTTGGCAATGCGGTCGCAGGCTGCTTGCAGCCGCACCACCACATTGGCAATTTCCTTGCCTACGGTGGTGGGGCTGGCAGTTTGGCCATGGGTGCGGCTGAGCATGGGCACCTCGGCGTAGGCGTGGGCCATATCGCGCAGCTTGAGCACAATTTTGTCCAGCGCGGGCAGCACCACCACGTCGCGCGAGGCGCGCAGTTGCAGGGCGTGGCTGGTGTTGTTGATGTCTTCGCTGGTGCAGGCAAAGTGCACAAACTCGCCCGCTTTTTGCAGCTCGGGGCGGGCTTCAAACTTGGACTTGATCCAGTATTCGACGGCCTTGACGTCGTGGTTGGTGGTTTTCTCGATGGCCTTGATGGCTTCCCCATCTGCCTCTGAAAAGTTTTTGACCAGGCCCAAAAGGTAGGTGCGTGCGCCCGGTGTCAGGGGCTTGAACTCCTCGAAACCGGCGTCGCTCAGTGCGATGAACCACGCCACTTCCACCTGCACACGGCGGTGCATGTAGCCCAGTTCGCTGGTCAGGGGGCGCAGGGTAGAGAGTTTTGCGGCGTAGCGGCCGTCGAGTGGAGAAAGGGCAGAAATGGCAGAGAAGGTCATGCCCCGATTGTAGGTGGGCCGTTACAAACACCCCGGCGCAGCGCCCGTCGGTGCTGGATAGAATCGCCCACTCGTTCACTACAAAGCCCTCATGAAACTCATTGGTTCCACTACCAGCCCGTATGTTCGCAAAGTCCGCATCGTGCTTGCCGAGAAGAAACTCGACTACAGCTTGGTCCTCGAAGATGTGTGGGCTGCAGAAACCCGGATTGGTGAGATCAATCCCTTGGGCAAGGTGCCGAGCCTGGTGATGGAGGGGGCCGAGGCGATGTTCGATTCCCGCGTGATCGTGGAATACCTGGACACGCTGTCGCCGGTGGGCAAGCTCATTCCCGCCGTGGGGCGCGAGCGCGCAGAAGTCAAAACCTGGGAAGCCCTGGCCGACGGCCTCTTGGATGCGGCCATTTTGGCGCGCCTGGAGGCCACCTGGGCTGGGCGCACCAAGGCCCAGCGCAGCCCTGCCTGGATCAAACGCCAAATGGCCAAAATCGACGCTGCCTTGCTGGCGATGGAGCGCGGCCTCAAGGACCAACCGTTTTGCGCCGGTATCCACTTGAGCCTGGCCGATGTGGCGGTGGGGTGTGCCTTGGGCTACCTGGACTTTCGGTTTCCAGAGCTTGCATGGCGCGACGACCACGCTGGCTTGGCCAAGCTGTACGACAAATTGGCCCAGCGCCCCAGCTTTGTAGACACTGCGCCGTCTTGACGTGCCACCCCTGCGTGCGCGGGCAGGGTTTTCATGCGTTGCAAAACGTTACATCTGGCTGGAATATGATGCGCGCTAAATAGCGGTGCTCTATTTACATTAACGTCATCATGCCTACGTACAAAACCGTCTACAAATGTTGCGAATGTGGGGCCACCAGCTATCAGCCGGTGGTGCAGCGCGCGGCTGACGGGGTGTTGAGGCCGACGGGGGCCTACAAGTGCACCGGATGCCGCACAGTGTTCCCCAGTTTGCAGGCTTGGAGAGAGCCTCGCAGCCGGGCGGCAGACGCGGCCGATAACAAGATTCCCGACGCGCTCGCCCACGGCGATGCGCTCAAGCGTTTGCCCGCCTTTTGAACCACCGCATCAGCGCGCCCACCCCAGGGATTTTTTCGTAGAGTTCCTCGGCTGCGTCCCAATAGTCGCGGTGTAGCGTGACCCGACCGGTGGCGTCAAACACCACATGGGAGGCACCCAGAATGACTTGGTCTGTGCCCTTCGCAAAGCGCTTGAACCGAAAGCGAAATTCCCAGGTCAGAAAACACTGCTCCCCTTGCACCACCCGCTGCAGCACCACAAACCGTGGCTGATCCAAAGCGACAAACATGTGCTGAAAGATGCGCTCGATGTCGGGCAGCCCGGTGACATCGTTGAAGGGGTCTTTGAAGCGTGCGTTTGGCGCATACACCTTGCCTAGCTGCGACACGGTGTGGGGCGCGATGTGCTCATAAAAATCAACGAGTCGGTCTACCGGTGTGGAGGTGTTCATCGCGTAGCGCGCCTGACCAGCGCGAAAAAAAGGCGGTCCGGGAGCAGGCGCAAGAGTTGCATCCACCAGGTAAACCGCTTGGGAAAGTGAATGTCAAATCGCCCCTGGGCCCAGCCCTTGACCATGGCCTGCGCGGCTTGTGCGGGGGACAAGAGGGCGGGCATGTCGAAGGCATTGTTGGCAGTGAGTGGCGTTTGCACAAAGCCTGGGCTGATGAGTGATACGCCTATGCCTTTGTCGCGCATATCCAGGTACAGGGTTTCGGCCAGATTGATCAGTGCTGCCTTGGTCGGCCCGTAGGCCAGGCTTTGCGGCAAGCCCCGGTAGCCCGCCACGCTGCCCACCAAGCTGATGTGCCCGTGGCCTTGCGCCAGCAGCGCGGGGATGACGGCCTGCAACACCCGCAGGGCGCCGGTGTAGTTCACTTCCATGTGTCGCTCCATGTCAGGAACGTCCATGCCATAGGCCCGCATGGCGTGGTAGTAGCCGGCACAGTAGATCACGCAGTCCAGTGGGCCGCGCGACAGCACGGCGTGGGCGGCAGCTTGCACTGCCACGGGGTCTGTGGCGTCCAGCACCAGCGCGTGGCTGCCGGGGTGGCGCTGGGCAAAATTTTGCAGGGCGGCGCTATTGCGCGCCGATACGGTGACCGTGGCCCCCAAGGCATGCAGGGCAGAGGCGGTGGCCTCGCCGATGCCGCTGGAGGCGCCCACCAGCCATACCGACTTGCCACGCCAGTCCCGCAAGGGTGGGTTTAGCGGCGACAAAAAACGCCGCTGCCGCGTGCGGGCTGTAGCCAGGGCGACAGGGCTATCCCCGTGGTGCGGGGGCTCTAAGGTGCGGGTGGCCATACATCAACGCTTGGCAAATGCCAGGGTGACTTCGCCCAGCGTCACGCCGAACTTGCGCATGGTCGCTTTGTTGAGCATGACCTTGTCGTTCATGAGGTACATCCAGTCTTCAAAGTGCACCTCGTACACGCTGCCGTCCACCGGCAGGCGCAGGGTGTAGGTCCAGTAAAACGCGTTGCCCTGCGCCTGTCCGCGTGCGGTCCCCACCACGTCGCCTGCGGTGCCGGTGTAGTGGCCGTCTGGCAATTGGGTAAGCCGCCAGACCCGCTTTTGGGTACTGCCATCGGAGTAGGTGAAGTCCTCGTCGAGCACCCCTTCGTTGCCCTGCCAACTGCAGCGCATGACCACAGTGAAGCGCTTGACCACGGTGCCAGAGCGGTCGGTGAAAACGCCGTAGGCATCCAGCGTGCCGTTGAAGTATTCCTTCAGGTCCAGCACGGGCTTCTCGGTGCGGTACTGGTCGATGTGTTGGGAGGCGCAGCCCCCCAGCATCAGGGCGCTGCCGGTGGCGGCAGCAAGCATCAGGCGTCGTCGCATGGAGACCTCCGAATCATCAGGGTGGTGAGCAAACCTGCTGCCAGCGCTTTGAGCGCGCACGGCAGCAGGCAATAGGCCAGGGTGAGGGTGTGCAGCGCGTGGGCATCGCGCGCACCCGGCGTGTAGCCCAGCCATGCCAGCGCGGGCAGGGCGACGCCCGCGGCAAGGGCCAGGTTGAGTTTGGTGACAAAGTTCCACCACCCGAAGTAGGCGCCCTCGGCCCGGCCCCGGTCCCCGTGGTCGGCAATGACGCCTGCGAGCAAAGCCCCTGGAATGGTGAGGTCGGTGGCCAGGGCTACGCCGGATAGCGCGCACACCAGCACAAATGCGGCGGTGTCCCCTGCCCCCAGCACGGACGCCCATACAAAAACGGCCATGGAGAGCACCATGCCCGCCAGCCAGGTACGTGCCAGGCCCATGCGCGCCACTACCCGCAGCCACAGGGGGATGGCCAGCGCCGCACAGACAAAGTAGCTGCCCAAAAACAGCGGCTGCGCGTGGGTGGGGGCTTGCAGTCGGTCTTGTACGAAAAACAACATCAGGGTCGCCGGTATCGCGCTGGCAATGCCGTTGACCACAAACACGGCCAAGAGGGCGCGGAACGCGGGCCGCGAAAGCGGCAGCCACAGGGAGTAGGCGCCGTGCGGGTCGCTGGTGTGGCGCAGCGGGTAGGGGTCTTCCGGCTTGGAGGGGGCGCAGGGGCGTGGCGCGCGCGTCCATGCCCACCACCCCGCCACCAGCGCCACGCCCAACAGGGTGGCGGTGGCGGGCAGGCCCAGCGCCACCGGTGCGACCGACGCCACGACCACGCCCACCAGGCCCAGCCCCTCGCGCCACGCCACGACGCGGCTGCGGTAGTGCGCGTTGCCGCCCAGCATGGCTCCCCAGCTTTGGTGGCTGATGCTCAGGAAGCTGTAGGCCGCATAGGTGAGCATGAGGCACAGGGTGGCCCATACCAGCAAGGCATTGCTGCCATGTACCTGCGGGAAAAATAAAAGGTAAAAGCCCGTACCCAGCACGGCACACGCCGCCGCTGCACGCCCCAGCAAGGCGGGTGCGCCTTGTTGATAGAGCGTGTCGCTCCAGCGGCCCAGCAGGGGGTCGATCAGGGCGTCCAGCAAGCGGGCCACGAGCAGCACCAGCCCCAAAGTAGCCAGCGGCACCCCAAACGTCGTCGCATAGTGGTTGGGCAACACGACATACAAAGGCAAGGCGACAAAGGCCAGCGGCAGGCCCATCAGTCCGTAGCGCCAGCCTTGGCTGGCCGCAAGCTGCGACGGTGTGCCGCTCATGGCGCAACGCCCGACAGCAGATCGGCGCGCAAACGCGGCTCACTCGTGTGGTCGGCCAGCCAGATGCCAAAAAAGAGACGACTGAAGGCGGCGTCCGGGATGGGCGGCCGGGGCTGGCCATTGAGCCAGAATGTCGCACCTTGGCCGGGCGTGTGCATGCCGGTGAAGCGGTCCCCCGCCTTCACATCGGCGAAGGCCCCACGCATGGCCCCCAGCCACTGGTTCGCGGTGTCCGGCTCGATGGGGCCGCCCCGCCGCATCTCGTCCAATGAGCGCTGCGCGATGGCTGACCCATTGAGGCTGCGCAGGTAGCTCAGTTCTAGCGCGAAGGGGTGTTGCCAGTAGGCAGCGGGTTTGAAACCGGCAGTGACCCACAGGCGCGCATCGTAGATAGAGAGCCCCAAAAAGCGCATGCGCGCGCTGCCCGCCATGCGCGCCCCAGGCAGGGTGTTGCCGACTTCTTCAGGCGGGGCAAGGGTGCTTTGCGCCAAGGCAGGTTGCCACAGCGCGCACGCCCAACCGGCGACGTTGAGCGCGAGAAATGCACGGCGGGGAAGCGGGCGGGACATGGGGAGTGCTTTGCGTGTGGAGCGGGCGCGGCATCAGTCGGGCTTGCGCAGGGTGTACTGCACCACGTCTATGTTGTCTTCCAGGAACGCGGCCTCGCAGTAGCAGAGGTAAAACTCCCAGATGCGCATGAAGCGCTCATCAAACCCCTGCTGAAGCACTTCGGTGCGTTTGGCCAGAAAGGCGTCGCGCCAGCGTTTCAGGGTTTCTGCATAGTCGTGCCCAAAGGAGAGTTCGTTCACCACGTCGAGTCCCGCAGCCCGTGCATGGGCTCGGAATTGGGCGGGGCTGGGCAGGCAACCGCCGGGAAAAATGTATTGCTGGATGAAGTCGGTAGAGCGGATGTAACGCTCAAAAAGCGCGTCATCGATCACGATGCTTTGGATGCAGGCCCGCCCGCCCGCCTTGAGCTTGGCCGCGAGGGTGGCGAAGTAGGTGGGCCAGTATTCGCGGCCCACGGCCTCCACCATTTCAATCGAGCAGATGGCGTCGAATGGCGCGTCGGCAATGTCGCGGTAGTCTTGCAAGCGCAGGTCTGCCTGCTGCTGTACACCGAGCATGCCCATGCGTTGTTGGGCAAAGGCAAGTTGCTCCACACTCAAGGTCACCCCGGTGGCGTGGGCCTTGAATTCGGTGATCGCCATTTCGGCCAACGCGCCCCAGCCGCAGCCGATTTCCAGCACCCGGTCGCCCGCCTGCACGCCCGCCTCTTGCAAGGCGCGGCGGACCTTGGCGTTTTGCGCGGCGGACAGGGGCTGGTTGTGGTTGGTGTCGAACCAGGCGGACGAATAGTTCATCGTGTTGTCCAGCCACAGGCTGTAAAACGCGTTGCCCAGGTCGTAGTGGGCGTGGATGTTTTTTTGGCTGTTGGCTTTGGTGTTGCGGTTGAGCAGGTGCTTGACGCGGTACAGCAAGCGCCCCGCCCATGTTCCGTAAATCACGCCTTCGACGTGCGCGCGGTTTTTCACCAATACCCGCAGTAGCTCGGTAAGGTTGGGCGTGGTCCAGTCGCCGGAAAGAAAGCTTTCGGCAAAGCCGATGTCACCCGAGCGCAGGGCTGCGCTGCACACGTTCCAGTTGTGCAGCACCAAGCTGGCGTGCGGGCTGGCATCTCCGCCAAAGCGATGTGCCGAGCCATCGGGCAACTGCACGGTCAGGCTGCCATGGCGGAGTTTTTGCAGCAGGTTGAATACGGTGCGGGCTGCGGCCGGTGTGCCGGGTGGCAAGGTGGCCGCAGCCAATGAAGGGGAGCTTAGGCCGGGGTTCATGGTGTTGGAGTTCATGGAGGTCTCGGGCGTCAAGGTTCAGGGGAGTTCGGTAGGGGGTGGTGGCATATCGGCACCGGTGGTCCACAGGGCCGGGGGCGCGGGCTTGCGGAAGAAGGGCACTTTTTTGACCCACAGTTTGAGCGCCTGCCAATGGATGCGTGCGACAACCCCCAGCGTCATGGCAGGGTAGCGCCACAGGGCGTGGCGTTGGTTTGCCGCCGTTAGGGCTTGCAGCCGTCCGCTGACACTGGTCTGGAGGAGCGGGCCGGCTGCGTCGTCATAGTCAATGCGCGCGACGGTGCGACGGTGGTCCGCCGTGAGCAGGAAGCGAAAGCGGTAGCCGCCTTCGACGCCACAGAACGGGGAGACATGAAACACTTTGTCGGCCCGCAGTTCTTGCCCGTAACGCGGGTGGTTCAGCAGGTAGCAGTGGCGCTCACCAAAGGTGTTGTTGACCTCCACGAGAATGGCGCGCAGGCTGCCATCGGGCCGGTGGCAGTACCAAAAACTGACTGGCTTGAAGGTGAAGCCCAGCACGCGTGGATAGCAGTGCAGCCAGACTTCACCGGTCGCGTCGGTGATGCCTTGGGATGCCAGCAGTTGGTCCAGCCAGGCCAACGCACCCCCTTGGGCGGCAGGGCGGCCATCTCCATGGTCGGTATCAAAAAAGCTCAGACCCGCGAAGCGATTGCGTGCCAGCGCGCCGCTGCCATGGCTTGCCATGCTGCGCAGTGGCAGCATCAAAAAGTAGGTGCCATAGACAAACGCATTGCCTACCGGCCTGAGTCGTGCATGGCGCACCTCTCCAAAGCCGATCAGCGGCAGGGCTGCAAGTGCGGGCACGTTGGCAAGGGAGGTTTGCATGGCGGTGTGTGTCAGGCCACTTGCAGGGCTCGCTGCGCCTTCAGGCGGCGGGCCACGTCCAACCCGGACTTCAGGCCGTCTTCATGGAAGCCGTAGCCGGTCCACGCGCCGCAGAAATAGGTGTGTTGCATCCCCTGCAAGGCAGGCACTTTGCGTTGCGCCGCAATGGCTGCCAGGTCAAACACCGGATGGGCGTAGTCGAAACTGCCATGGATCTGTGCCGGGTCGATGTCGTTGACGGGGTTCAGTGACACGACCACGCTTTGCGCAAAGGGCAACGGTTGCAGCATGTTGAGCAGGTAATGCAGGCATACACGGGCGCTGTCTTGGCCGGCATCTGCACTGCGTTGGTAATTCCATGCGGCCCAGGCACGGCGGCGTTGTGGCAACACACGCGTATCGGTGTGCAGCACCGCCCGGTTGGGTTGGTAGCGAATGGCACCCAAGACCTCGCGCTCTGCGGGGCTGGCGTCGCCCAGCAAGGCCAGGCTTTGGTCGGAATGGCAGGCCAGCACCACCGTGTCAAAGCGCTCGGTGTTGCCATGGATGGTCAGTGAAACGCCATGCGCGTCACGCGCAATGTGCTGCACCGGGGCGTTCAGCCGCTTGTCGGCGATCTGGGAGACAATTTTTTCTACATAGTGCCGGGCACCGCCGGACACCGTCCACCACTGGGGCCGATGGGTGACTTGGATCAGGCCGTGGTTGTGGCAAAACCGGATCATGGTGGCCACTGGAAACTGCAGCATCTGGTCGGTAGGGCAACTCCAGATGCACCCCAGCATGGGAAGGAAGTACCAGTCGCGGAACTCGGCCGAGAGTTGGTGCTGCGCGAGAAACTCGGACAGCGGTTGCATGAGTTCGTGCTCTGCATCGCGCAGGGCTATGTCTGTAGCCAGCCGGTTGAACCGCAGCACGTCGCGCAACATGCGCAAAAAGCGTGGATTCACCAGGTTGCTGCGCTGGGCAAATACGGTGTTTAGAGAAGATCCACTCCACTCCAGTGCCCGCCTGCCGGGGGACGCGGGCACCTGCACCGAAAACGACATGTCCGACTTGGCGGTGTCGACGCCCAATTCTGCAAAGAGCGCGATCAGGTGGGGGTAGGTGCGTTCATTGAAGACCAAAAAGCCCGTATCGACCCCGTGGGTTGTTGGGCCATTGCGGCCCGGCAGCGTGATGTCGACGGTGTGCGTATGCCCACCGAAATAGTCGCCCGCTTCCAGTAAGGTGATGTCTGCCAGACCACGCAGTTGGTGCGCAACGGAAAGGCCGGAAATGCCGGAGCCGACGATGGCAATCTTCATGGGCAGCCTCTGCGTACAGGAATGGTAGGTGGGGTCATGGATGGAAGTTTAAACCTCGCGGTAATTTTACGACTGATCGGTAATATATCGCAATGATGGGTTTTTCTTGGGTTTTTTTGCGTCGTGGGGGTTTGTGAAAAACCCTGTGACTGAAATGTGTCAAGTGATTGACATACGCCACGACTAGAATTTGCGAAGTTTTGAAAGGTTGTCATGCTCTACCCTGAACTATTTAAGCAGTTGGAATCTGTGCGTTGGGATATGGACAAAGACATTCCCTGGGATAGCTTTGATCCGACGCAGCTATCGGACGAGCAGGCGGCCACCATCAAAATGAATGCCATCACCGAGTGGGCGGCACTGCCTGCGACCGAGATGTTCTTGCGAGACAACCGGGGTGATAGCGACTTTTCGGCCTTCATGTCGATTTGGTTTTTTGAGGAGCAGAAGCACTCGCTGGTACTCATGGAGTACCTGCGCCGGTTCCGGCCCGACATGGTTCCTACCGAAGCGGAGTTGCATGCCATCCGTTTTGAGTTTGACCCGGCCCCCGCACTCGAAACCCTGATGCTGCATTTTTGCGGCGAGATCCGCCTCAACCACTGGTACCGCCGGGCCAGTGACTGGCACACAGAGCCCGTTATCAAGGCCATCTACACCAAGCTCAGCCAAGATGAGGCGCGTCACGGAGGCGCATACCTGAAGTACATGAAACGGGCCATTGGCAAGTTTGGCAGCGAAGCCAAGGCTGCATTCGCCAAGGTGGGTGTGCTCATGGCCAGTGCCCGCCGTACCGCGCAGGCATTGCACCCTACCAATCTTCACGTGAACAAGTCGCTATTTCCCTTGGATACCATCCAGAGCCGGTTGCCCAATCCTGAGTGGTTGGAGCATTGGCTGGACAAGCAAATCAACTTTGATGCGGTGTGGGAATCCAAAGTGGTGGATCGCATCTTGCACAACATGAGCCTTTTGCTGGAGCGTAGTTTTACGACCGTTCAAGAGCTCAACAAGTTTCGGCGCGAACTCACCAAAGAAGCGGCGCTGGCCGCTGGAGTGTCAGAGCAGCCGGTCTGAGCGTGGCAGCGCTGTGAGCGGCAGCAGCTTGGCAAGGTTGATTTGCACCTTGACCTCGCTGTGCGGCACACTGGCCACGATGCGGTGCTCGGGCAGGTGCGTTTCGCGAATCACTGGGTCCACCGTGGGCAAGCCCGCGCGGTTGATCAACACGGCGACTTTGGGTGTTGTTGTGTTTTGCCCGCGCTGAATCACGACCGCGATTTCCTGGGTGGCCAGTCGCACAAAGGAGCCCGGTTGGCAAATCCCCACGGCCTTGATCAGCGCAGCGCCTGCCTCGTCAATGGCCTTGTTTTCATCGAAATAACACCCCTGCATCGCCATGGCCGGGGTGATGGGCTTGCGCGAGACACGTGGTGAGAGCCGCGCGGCAAACATGTCAGCACGCTGAATGAGGCGCGCAAACCTGCCACCGGCATCGCGGGGAGCGAGCGGCCCCGGCGCAGCCGTGTGGTGGTCCTTGACGGCCTTGAGCCAGTGGGCATCGTCAATGCCCATGGCCGCAAGCATGTGGGCGGACCGGTCTGCGTGTTGCCGTATATGAATCTGCTGCTCTTTGCTGGGTGGGGCGACTTGTACGGCCAATTGGTCTTGCAACTCGGTCATGCCGTAGTTCATGGTGAGGGCGGCCAACCCCAAGGTTTGCACCTCGGCCTCGGGCCACTGCAACACGTCTTTCGCTGCGAGCATGCACATGACGCTCACCAGCATCGCGTGGGTGGCGCTGTACATGCGCAACTCGTTGGCAGACAGATAGATCAAGGCGAACAAGGTGCCGTCTGGGTTGCGCAGGCAGTGCCGGGCCAATTGCCGCTGCAGTTGTTCCAGTCGCTCCATAAAAGTAGTGGCCTGCGAGTCCCGTAGCAAGAAATTGGCAATGGTTTGAAGGTCCAGCCAGTCCAGGCGTTCGTCGGGCGCATCCTGCCGGTCCACGAACGCAAACCGGGAAATCTTGGTGTCTGCGATCATTTTGAGCGGCTTGTCATCGCGCACCATGCCATGCAGTCGGTCCACATAGGCACGGTGGTGGGCCTCGGAGTCCGCCACGTCGATGTAGAGGCCCCCGCCGCGCTGGGAAATATCTTCCAAATCGCCACGTGAGGGGATGACATAGCCCTTGCATGCCAGCAGCGTGCCTTCTCTGTCGCGGAGCGGGAAAGGCAGCGGGTGGGCAATGCGAATGGAATCGATACTGATGGTGACGAGGTGCATACGGCAGCGGGATTATGCAACGTCCATCGGCTGTTAACGGCCACTCTTGAATGGACAGCACGCCCAGTGGAACTGATAGCATGCGCAGATGACCGATACCGCCCAGTCCCCCGCATTTCTCCACAAAATAGTGTCTACCGACGACGTGGCTTCTGCCCTGTTGCGCTTGCCCCGCCCATGGGTCTTCACCAACGGGGTGTTTGATGTGTTGCACAAGGGTCATGTGATGTATCTCGCCCAGGCGCGCGCCTTGGGTGGAAGTTTGATCGTCGCACTCAATACGGATGCCTCTGCCAAGCGTTTGGGCAAGGGGGATGATCGTCCGCTGAACGCCGAATACGACCGTGCGGTGGTGATGGCCAGTCTGGGGGCGGTGGACTTGGTGACCTGGTTTTCGCAAGACACGCCACAGGCTTTGATTGCGACGCTTCGCCCCGACATTCTGGTCAAAGGCGGTGATTACGACATGCAGCTATTGCCCGATACCCGGTTGGTGGAGTCGTGGGGTGGCAGGGCACTCGCACTGCCCTTTGTCAGTGGCTACTCCACCACAGGCTTGGTCAAGAAAATACGCGCTACCAGCGCCTAAGTAATGTCCATGGCGTCACCAAACACGTGACGCCACAGGGTGATGCCCGCTTGCTGGGCAGATGCTGCATCGTCCGCAGGCAGACGCGGGGGCTCTTCGTTCAGGCGTGCAGTGTGTTGGATTTGTCGCAGTTGCCGGTAGGTGCTGGCGGCAGCTTCGCCTAAAGGTGCTGGCAAGAGTCCTGCGGCTTGCAGCCGATCCAAAAGGGCAATGTTGCCCACGTTTTCCAATAGGGCGGGATGGTCTGTGCCTGCGAGAAGCACCAGGTACTGGACGGCGAATTCAATGTCCACCATGCCGCCGGGGCTGTGTTTTACATCGAACCATTCGGGCGGTACCGGGTGCGCGCTGCGGACCCGGTTTCGCATGCTATGAATTTCGGTGCGCAGGGCGTGCGGGTCACGCGCGCAAGCGATGACGGCGCGGCGCACCGCTTCAAAACGTTCGGCCATGCCGTGGCTGCCAAACACGCAGCGGGCTCTGGTGATAGCTTGGTGCTCCCACGTCCAGGCGGCATTGCTGCCACGCTGCTGCTGGTAGTTGGCATAGGCCTCCATGCTCGTGACCAACAGGCCGGCGTTTCCGTTGGGACGCAGCGCGGTATCGATCTCGTACAAGTCGCCTTCACCGGTTTGCACCGTGAGCCAGTTGATCAATTTGCGGACCAGGGCGGAATACACTTCGGAGGCGCGCTCGTGCGGGTCGTCGTATACGAACACGATATCGAGGTCGCTGCCGTACCCCAGCTCTTTGCCGCCCAACTTGCCATACGCAATGATGCCGAATTGCAGCGTGGCGCTATGGCGCTTGGGGGTGCGGTCCCAGCACCAGCGGGTCGTGATGGATAACACCGACTGGGCCAATGCGCTCAGGTCATCGGCAACATGCTCCACCCCCAGTCGGCCTTCGATGTCGCGGGTCAGCGTTCTGAAAACTTCTGCATGGTGGGCGCGCCGCAGCAGGTTCAGCAGGCTCTCGTCATCGTCTTGCCCGCTTCCTTTGAGGGCCTGCATGCGCCGCTCCAAATCCGCTTCGAACACCGGGGCGTCAAAGCGCTCATCCAGGCCGCGGTTGTCTGCCAACTCATCGATGACGCCGGGGTGTTTCATCAGGTAGCGCGCGGGCCAGCGCGCAGCGCCCAGCATGCGCAAAAGACGTTGGTGCACCAGGGGGCGCTCAAGCAACATGGCCAAGTAGCTCTCGCGCCGCAGCAGGGGCTCGATCCAGTCGGCTAGGCGAACGGCCGCTTGCATTGAGGTCTCCCCGGCACGCAACCACTGGCCGGTGCGGTCAATCAGGTGGCTCAGGCGTTGGCGCGAGGCGTCTTTGAGTGCCAAAACTCTGGGGTGTTCCCTCCATAGGGCAACCCGTGTCTTGAACTCGCCGTCCAGCGATTCCAGCACACCGTCCAAGTCCGGTGCAGCCGCTTTGGCACCTTGGGTGCAGCCTTTGCAGCTTGGCTCGGTGCCCCCTAGCAGCGCATCAAATTCTTGCGCTACCAGTTCGCGGTGTTGGTCCAGGGCGCATAGCAGGGCGCTGCCCGATGCCAGACCCATGGTTGTCGCGATCCATTGCAGGTCGGACGCATCGGATGGGAGCACATGCGATTGTTGGTCGTCCAGGTATTGGATGCGGTGCTCCACCTGTCGCAAGAACAGGTAGGCACTGGCCAGGCTTGCGGCCGTGGCCTCTGGCATCAGGCCGGCCTGGACCAAGCGCTGCAATGCATTGACCGTAGGGCGGGTTCGCAAATCGGGGAACTGTCCGCCGCGCACGACTTGCAGCAACTGAACAATGAACTCAATCTCGCGGATGCCGCCACGCGACAACTTGACGTCGTTGCTGCGCTCGGGTCGCCCCGCGCTGCGCTTGGCCGCGTGATCCCGTATTTGCCGGTGCAGCAAGCGCAATGATGCGAACACGTTGTAATCGAGGTAGCGCCGGAATACAAACGGCGTTACCAGGGCGCGCAGTTGGCGGGCAGCGGGGGACGCAATGGCCGTGGCGGGTGCCACAACCCGGCTTTTGAGCCATGCAAAACGCTCCCATTCCCGGCCCTGCACATGGAGGTACTCTTCCAGGGCCCCCAGAGAGACCACAGGCGGGCCGGCATTGCCGTTCGGGCGCAGGGCGAGGTCCACCCGGAACACGAAACCGTGGTCGGTACTTTCACCCACGACCCCGTACAGAGCCCTAACCATTTTTCCGAAGAACTCCTGGTTGGTAATGCGCTGTCTGCCCAGTGCGTCGCCGTCGGTCTCTCCGTCGTTGTCGTAGACATAAATCAGGTCAATGTCGCTGGACACGTTGAGCTCCCGTGCACCCAGCTTGCCCATGCCCACCACCATGAGTTGCGCAGGCGCGCCGTTCGCGTCGCGGGGCGTACCGTGCTGGGCGCAGAGTTGCTGCAAGCTCGCTGCATACGCGCGCTCCAGGGTCCATTGCGCCAGGTCGGACATCACGCGCGTGACCTCTGTGACGCTGGCACACCCTGTGCAATCCAGGGTCATCACCCGCTCCAAGACCAAATGGCGGGTGATGCGCAAGGTCGTGGGAAGGTCGTGCCCTTGTTGTTCGAGGGTGGTCGTGAGTCGCTGCAGTTCCCCCATGTCGGGAATACCTGCGCGCAGCATGGCCATGTCAGTGGCGTACCGTCGCCGAATGCGCTGGGCGTAGCGTGACCCGGTGCTGTCCATGGTTGGATCGGGGCGGGTCATAATTCTGGCAACCGTGCAGACCACTTGATGAGCGACACCCCACCCGACTTTCCACCCCGGCTCCGAGCCATGGCAACCCTTGCAACATGGGCCTTGCGCGCGTTAGTACTTGGGTGGGTGCTCATAGGGCTGCTCTGGTGCGGGCTGCATTTTGTCATTGTGCCGCGAATCGCCGAGTTTCGCCCGTGGATCCAAGAGCAGGCCTCACAAGCTTTGGGCTTGCGCGTGCAGATCGGCGCGATTGAGGCGCGCTCGAATGGGGTGATTCCGTCCATTGAGCTGCTTCGTGTATCGGTTGCCGACCAGGCGGGACGACAGGCGTTGCTTCTGCCCAGCGTGTCCGTGGCCCTGTCGCCACGCTCCTTGTTGGGCAAAGGATTTGAGCAACTCTATATCGACAGTCCCCAGCTAGACGTGCGACGCAGTGCCGATGGGGCATGGTGGGTGGCCGGCCTGCGGGTGGGCGATCCTGAAAACCCCGGCGGCACGCAGGCAGATTGGCTGTTTTCACAAACGGAAGTCGCATTGGTGAACGGACAGGTCACCTGGACCGATGAGACCCGCGCCGTAGAGCCCGTGGTGTTTGGGCGGGTCAGTTTGGTCATTCGCAACCGATTACGCAGCCACACAATGCGACTGGACGCAGATCCCCCTGCCCATTGGGGGGCGCGCTTCGAGTTGCAGGGCCAGTTCAAGCAGGCATTGCTGTCGGGACATCCGGGAGACTGGAAGGCGTGGAGCGGCCAAGCTTATGCGCAGTTTTCTCAGGTGAATGTCGCAGAGCTTGGCCGCTATGTGGACCTAGGCGCCCAGGTGCGCCACGGGCAGGGAACACTGCGCGCCTGGGTAGACCTGCATCGTGGCGAGGCCCGTGCAGCGGTGGCCGACGTGCAGCTGGAGCATGTGGACCTGCATGCGGGGGAACCTTTGCAGCCGATCACGCTGGCGTCGGTGTCAGGGCGCATGGGCGTGCGCGCCATCGCGGGGGGGCACGAGTGGAGTACTGAATCCTTGCAGTTCACCACTGCAGATGGCCTGCATTGGCCGGGGGGCAATGTGCGTGTGCAGCAGTGGGCTGCTGATGGCGCGGCCGCTGAGCATGGTTCCTTGCAGGCCGACAAGCTGGATGTGGGGGCCATGGCCATGCTGGCGGACCGCCTTCCGGTGGCGCAAGGGCTGCATACGGCCTTGCGCCGCTTTGACCCCCGTGGTGTGGTGGATCAGGTGCAGGCCACGTGGACGGGGCCGATCGCGGACCTGCGCGAATTCAAGGTGACAGCCCGCATGCGCGGATTGCAGTGGGCATCGTGTCGCTGCGATGCAAGTAGCCTGCCCGGTGTCCGGGGGCTGGACGCCACACTGGACATGGATCAGTCCAGGGGCACCGCCACGGTGAGCCTGCGCAGAGGGGCAATCGACGCGCATGGCTGGTTGGTAGAGCCCGAGGTCGCTGTCGACCAACTTTCGGGGACCATCGAATGGACGCATGTCGATGGCAAGCTGGTGGTTCGTGGCAAGAACCTGCGGTTCGTCAATCCCGATGGCCAGGGTGATCTGGCCTTGACGTGGCAGGGATACACACGGGGCGAGGCGGCGCAGTCACTTGGGCTATTGGACTTGCAGGGCAGCTTGAGTCGTGCCAATGCGGCGCAGGTGCATCGCTACCTGCCTGTGGAGGTGGAGCCCGACGTCCGGACCTATGTGCAAGAGGCCTTGTTGGGCGGCACAGCGACCCAAGTGCAATTCAAGTTCAAGGGCGACCTGGATCAGTTTCCCTATCGGAGCGGTGATGCAGGCGAATTCCGAATCGCCGCGAGCTTGGGCAACGCCACCTACGCATTTGCCCCCCATGGGGTACTGCCCAAAGACAGTTTGCCGTGGCCGGTGCTGGGTCAAGTACAGGGTGAGTTGGTGCTGGACAACGATGTGCTCAGGATCAAGTTGCTCAAAGGTAGCGTGGGGCCGACTGCGCTGGCCCTCGGGAGAACAGACATCGTCATCAGCCAGTTGTATGACGCATCCCAGTTGACGGTGGCGGCCGAGGCCAGGGGGCCGTTGCCCGACCTGCTCCGTGTTGTTGATGCCTCGCCATTGGGGGGGTGGATGGACCAGGCCCTTGCCCACACGACGGCCACCGGTGTGGCGGACTACAAATTCAAGCTGGCCTTTCCGTTGGCCGATGTCAACCGGGCCACGGTGCAGGGCAGCGTTGTGCTGGCCGGAAACGACCTGCAGTTTTCCCCAGAGACCCCCAAACTGAGCCGCGCCAGGGGCGTGATTGCGTTCACTGACACCGGATTTTCGTTGGCAGGTGCGCAGGCCAAGATGCTGGGTGGGGACGTCAAGATAGAGGGCGGACTGACGTTTGGTGCACCTGCCGCCAGCCCAGCTGCCTTTGCGCGCGCGGCTGCGCAGCAGCTCAAGATCACCGGAGTGGCGACAGCGGAGGGGCTGCACCAGGCGGCTGAGCTGGGCTCCGCAGCCCGCTTGGCGCAGTTCATGACAGGTAGCGCCGGGTACAGCGCCACACTGGGATTTCGCTCAGGCGTTCCAGAGATACAGATCGCCACCAATTTGGTCGGCATGGCCTTGGCTTTGCCCCACCCGCTGGGCAAAGCTGCCGAGGTACCGTTGGCACTTCGGTTGGAAACTGCGGTGCTGAAAACCCCTGTGGGCACGGTCAGCACGCCCCTGCGCGACCGCTGGCAACTGGAGGTAGGAAAGTGGGCCTTGGCCACCTATGTGCGTGACCTCTCCGGGGTACAGCCGCGTGTGCAAAGTGGTGCCCTGGGAATTGGCCTAGGCCCCCAAGAAACCGTTCCCTTGCCCCCGGATGGGGTGGTGGCGCATCTGAACCTGGCAACCCTCGACGCGGATACCTGGATTGCTGTCTTGGGCAAGCTCGCGTCCACCCCCTCGCAGTCCGTGGGGGGGATGGTGGGCGGATTGCCTCAGGAAGGTGACGAGGCCTATTTGCCCTCGGTACTGATCGTGCGCGCCGATGAGTTGGTCTTGTCCGGCTACCGGCTCCATCGGGTGACCGTGGGCGGAGGGCGTGAGGGAAGTTTGTGGAAAGCCAATGTGGACGCCAGCGAGATGAGTGGCTACCTTGAATACAGCATGCCGCGCGACACCAACGCTGGCAGGTTGTACGCGCGCTTGGCGCGGCTGTCTTTGGGAACCAGCGAAGCCCAAGATGTGGAGACCTTGCTGGATGGTCAGCCAGCGGCCATTCCTGCGCTCGACATTGAAGTCGAGGATTTCGTTTTGCGGGGCAAAAAAATTGGCCGTATCGATATCGAGGCGATCAATCTGGGTTCTGCCACGACGCGGGAGTGGCGACTCAACCGGTTCAACATCCAGAATGCAGAGGCTGAGCTGACCGCCGCAGGCAATTGGGCCACCGGATCGCCGCTGGCTGGTGCATCGGCTACACGCCCCAGCGAGCGGCGGCGCACGGCGTTGAACTTCAAGTTAGATGTGCGCGATGCCGGTGAACTGTTGGGGCGCTTGGGCATGCCGGGGGTGGTGCGCAAGGGCAATGGCAAGGTAGAGGGGAAGGTGTCATGGTCGGGCTCGCCCATCACGGTGGACTACCCCACCATGGGCGGGGCATTCAACGTCAATATCGAAAACGGACAATTCCTGAAGGCCGACCCCGGGATTGCCAAGCTGCTGGGGGTCTTGAGTTTGCAGAGCCTGCCGCGGCGACTGGCCCTGGATTTTCGCGATGTGTTCAGTGAAGGCTTTGCATTTGATTTCTTCCGGGGCGATGTCTCGATCGACCAAGGCATGGCCAAAACCAGCAACTTGCAAATGAAGGGCGTGAACGCGGCGGTCATGATGGACGGGTATGCAGATATCGCCAAGGAAACCCAAAATCTGCGGGTGGTGGTGGTGCCCGAGATCAATGCGGGCAGTGCGTCGTTGATCGCGTCCACCGTCAACCCGCTGGTAGGGCTGAGCACCTTCCTCGCGCAGCTGCTCCTCAGAGGCCCTTTGGTCAGTGCGGCTACTCAGGAATTTGTGGTGGACGGCACCTGGTTGGACCCTAAAGTGACGCAGGTGCCGCGCAAGCCTTGAGCAAGCGCACCTGCCTATGCACGGAGTTGGATATGAAAGTAGCAGCCATTCAGATGGTGTCGGCCGCCAGCGTGGCGGACAACTTGGCCAGCGCGGCCCGACTTTTGGAGCACGCAGCGGCCCAAGGCGCAGAGCTCGCCGTGTTGCCCGAGTATTTTTGCTTGATGGGCCTGCACGACACCGACAAGGTCGCCATCCGGGAGCCATTTGGGCATGGCCCGATACAGGATTTTGTGGCGCAGCGCGCCCGCGCCCTGGGCCTGTGGATTGTGGCCGGCACACTGCCCTTGCAAGCCAGCCAGCCGGATTTGGTGTGCAACAGCTCCCTGGCCTACAGTCCGGATGGCGAATGTGTCGCCCGCTACGACAAGATCCACTTGTTCCAGTTCGACAACGGACTGGAGCAGTACGATGAATCGCGTGTGCTGGAGCGCGGCAGCACGCCCACGGTATTTACCTTGCCGTCGGTAGACGGCCATCGGTGGACGGTGGGCATGAGCGTGTGTTACGACCTGCGTTTCCCCGAGCTGTACCGTGAATACGCCAATCGCAGTGTGGACTTGCTGTTGGTGCCCAGCGCATTTACTTATACGACGGGCGAGGCCCATTGGGAGGTGCTGTTGCGGGCTCGCGCCATCGAAAATCTGTCCTTCGTAGCCGCCGCAGCCCAAGGCGGGCAGCACCCCAGCGGGCGCACAACCTGGGGCCACAGCCTCGTGGTGGACCCATGGGGCAAGGTGCTTGCGCAGCAAGCACAAGCGCCCGGTGTGGTGTTGGCGGATGCGGACTACCGGCAGTTGGCACATTGCCGCGCGCAGTTGCCAGCCCTGCAGCACCGCACGCTCGGCTGACTCCGTGCGCTACCGGTCTGACGAATTGGTTTCTTTTGTCGACTCAGACGCAGGCTCCCCCCCTTTACGCCCGGAAAACATGGTCCACCACACAATACCCACTAACAGCAAGCCCGCCCCGAGGGCTTCCAATAACAACAAGATCATGAACTGGCCTTTGAGGTGGATAGCATGGGGCGTCATTGTAGGCAGCATGGTGGGGTGCACCAGTACGCCGGTGGCAATACCGCCACCGCCACCTGGCAGTCGTGTGGCGGCGCCCGTCCCGGCTCCTTCGCCGGCACCAGCGTCCGTACCGCTTGCGCAGGGCCGCCACCGGTGGGTGCCCGTGCCGTGGGATGCTTTGCCGGGGTGGGGCAATGACCCACTGCATGAAGCCTGGAACGCATGGCTCAAGAGTTGCGAACGGCCGGTGGCGCCCACCGCGGCGTTGTGCAACGACGTCCGGCGACTCAGCATAGGCAGTGTGTCGGAGCAAATGGAGTGGATGTACGCCCGGCTTCAACCCTATCGGATCGAGACGGCGCAAGGCGATGCCACCGGCTTGCTCACCGGGTACTTTGAGCCCACCTTGGAGGCAACCCGCCAACCCGCATCGGGGTTTTCGGTTCCGGTGTACCAGTTGCCCAAAGGGTTGGCATCCCGCAAGCCCTGGTTTACGCGCCAGGAAATGGACACCCTGCCGGAGGCACAAGCAGCATTGCAGGGGAAAGCCATCGTGTATCTTGCCGATCCTGTGGACGCGTTGGTCCTGCAGATACAGGGCTCTGGGCGTGTGCGGGTGACGCAGGCCGACGGGAGTCAGCGCTGGATTCGATTGGCCTATGCGGGCACCAATGATCAGCCCTATCGCAGCGTAGGCAGGTGGCTGCTGGACCAAGGCTTGGTGAAAGACGCGTCTTGGCCTGGCATCAAAGCGTGGCTCGCGCAGAATCCTCAGCGCCTGCAAGAATTACTGTGGGCCAACCCCCGCGTCGTGTTCTTCAAGGAAGAAGTACTCACGGAGCTGGATGCCGCTTTTGGTCCGCGTGGGGCCCAAGGCGTCGCACTCACACCCGGGCGGTCTATTGCCATTGATCCGGGCAGCGTTCCCTATGGGGCACCCGTGTGGTTGTCTTCGACGGGGAATCAGATAAATTTACAAAAATTGGTAATCGCTCAGGATACGGGTACGGCGATCATCGGAGCGGTTCGCGCGGACTACTTTGCTGGGTGGGGAAGCGAGGCTGCCGACTTGGCTGGACGCCTGCGACAACCATTGCAAATGTGGATTTTGTGGCCCAAATAAGCGATTAGCCGTTACCATGGATACATTGAATTCGTGATAATCGTAAAAGGATGGCCTCATGAACAAAGAAATGCGTGATGTCGACGAGCGGACCAATCTGGCCGCCAACAGCATGTTCGAGCTTTTGCTGTTCCGACTGGGGGAGGCACCGGGTAGCCAGCGGCGGGAATTGTTTGGCATCAATGTGTTCAAGGTTCGCGAGATTTTGGTCATGCCGGAGATCACGGCCATGGTCAACTCGCCGCCTTCGGTTATGGGGGTGGCCAACATCCGGGGCCAAATGATCACCGTGATCAACTTGCCAGAAGTGGTGGGTTGCAAGCCCACCAAGGGCTTGGGGATTTTGTTGGTGACCGAATTCGCACGCACCACCCAGGCATTTGCGGTGGAGGAGGTGAATGAAATTGTTCGCCTGGAGTGGAAGCAGGTCTTGTCTGCCGAGAACGCGGGTGGGGGCTTGGTGACCAGCATCGCCCGTTTGGATGGCAACGTCGAAAACACCCGTTTGGCGCAAGTGCTGGATGTAGAGCAAATTTTGCGCAATGTGTTGCCCCAAGACCCGCAGACCGCTGAGACGCACACCACCATCAAAGTGCATTTGCAGCCGGGGCAGGTGATATTGGCGGCCGATGACTCTGCGGTGGCACGCCTGATGATAGAAAAAAGCCTCAAGGCGATGGATGTGTCCTACATCATGACCAAGACCGGCAAAGAAGCGTGGGAAAAACTGCAAGCTCTGCACGCACAAGCCCAGGCAGAAGGCAAGGGCATCCAGTCCAAAGTGGCGTTGGTGTTGACCGACTTGGAGATGCCCGAGATGGACGGATTTACCCTGACAAGAAACGTCAAGCAGGATGGCCGTTTCAGCCAGCTGCCCGTCATCATCCACTCGTCACTCACCGGCTCCACCAATGAAGGGCATGTGAAAAGTGTGGGGGCCGATGCCTACATTGCCAAGTTTGTCGAAGAAGAACTGGCGGTCACTATCCGCGACGTGCTGCACCCCTGACAGCGTCAAGGCACCGCCTGCAATGCCAGGTGTATACGCGGGCGAGATGCAGCTCGCCCTCCAGGGACCCTAACCATCTTCCCAACCTCGCGCAGGGGCGCATGGGTGGGCGCATACAATTATTGGCTGTCCGGCGGGGTAGCTGCGCTGCGCCTGCCTTTTTTGTTTGTTTCCTTTTTGTGGAGTTTGCCTGTGATGATTTCTTCTGCGTATGCCCAAACTGCACCTGCCGCTTCTGGCGACATGCAATCCTCCCTCATGGGCATGTTGCCGCTGGTGCTGATGTTTGTGGTGCTGTATTTCGTGATGATTCGCCCACAAATGAAAAAGCAGAAAGAGCACCGCGCCATGATTGAGGCCTTGGCCAGCGGGGACGAAGTGGTGACCGTGGGTGGTGTTTTGGGCAAGGTGCGCCAGTTGACGGACACCTATGTCGGGCTGGAAGTCGCCAGCGGTGTTGAAATTCAGGTCCAGCGCAGTGCGGTGGTCCAAGTGTTGCCCAAAGGCAGCATCAAGTAACCTGACCATCGAAAGCAAAGCGCGATCATGAACCGTTATCCGGTATGGAAGTACGCGATCATCCTGATCGCGCTGGTGGTGAGCGGCCTGTATGCGCTGCCCAATGTGTTTGGGGAGGCACCAGCGGTGCAGGTGTCTTCCGCCAAGGCGTCGGTCAAGGTGGACGCAGCCCTGTTGTCCAAGGTGGAGCAAACGCTCCAAGCGGCGGGCCTTCAGGCCGATGCGGTGACCTTGGATGGCAACTCTGTCAAGGCCCGTTTTGCCGACACGGACATCCAACTCAAGGCCAAAGATGCGATTCAAAAGTCGCTGAACCCCGATCCTGCCGACCCCGCATTTGTCGTGGCCTTGAACTTGTTGTCGCGCTCGCCCGCGTGGCTGACCGCCTTGCATGCATCTCCCATGTACCTCGGGCTGGATTTGCGGGGGGGAGTGCATTTCATGTTGCAAGTCGACATGCAAGCGGCCTTGACCAAGCGGGTCGAGTCGCTGGCGGGCGACCTGCGAACGGTGTTGCGCGAAAAGAATGTGCGTCATGGTGGCATTGCGCGCAATGGGCAGGTCGTGGAATTGCGTTTGCGTGATGCGGCGACCGCAGAGGCTGCCCAACGCATCCTCCAAGACCAGTTTGCTGATCTGGAAACCCGCACGGTGGTACAGGGCACCGAATTCACCCTGATAGCCAGCATCAAGCCGGTATCTGCGAAGACCATCCAAGACCAGGCGCTCAAACAAAACATCACGACGCTGCACAACCGCATCAATGAACTGGGCGTTGCAGAACCCGTGATCCAGCAGCAGGGCCTGGACCGCATCGTGGTGCAGTTGCCAGGTGTGCAAGACACGGCCAAAGCCAAAGACATTTTGGGCCGCACCGCCACACTGGAAGTGCGGATGGTGGACGAGAGCACCGAGGCCCGCGCCGCCGAAACCGGCACGGCACCCGTGCCCTTTGGAGCCGAGCGGTATTTGGACCGTGAAGGGCGGGCGGTGATTGTGAAAAAGCAGGTCATTCTGACCGGCGAAAACCTGACCGACGCCCAACCCGGATTTGACAGCCAAACCCAAGAGCCCACGGTCAACTTGTCCTTGGATGCCAAAGGGGCACGCATATTCCGCGATGTCACCCGAGAGAACATCAACAAACGCATGGCCATCCTGTTGTTCGAAAAGGGCAAAGGCGAGGTGGTCACAGCCCCGGTGATTCGCTCCGAGATTGGTGGGGGGCGTGTCCAGATATCGGGGAGCATGACCACAGTCGAGGCGGCGGACACGGCACTGCTGCTGCGGGCAGGCTCGTTGGCTGCCCCCATGGAAATCATCGAGGAACGTACCATTGGCCCCAGCTTGGGTGCTGAAAACATCGCCAAAGGCTTCCAAAGCGTTACCTGGGGTTTCGCAGCGGTGGCAATTTTCATGTGCGTGTATTACATGCTCTTTGGCGTGATCTCTAGCGTTGCGCTGGCCTTCAACCTCTTGTTGCTGGTGGCGGTGCTGTCCATGTTGCAAGCCACGCTGACCTTGCCGGGCATGGCGGCCATGGCCCTGGTGCTGGGTATGGCCATCGACGCCAACGTGCTGATCAATGAGCGCATTCGCGAGGAACTGCGAAATGGTGCCTCACCCCAAGCGGCCATTCACGCCGGATACGACCGGGCGTGGGCCACCATCATCGACTCCAACGTGACCACCTTGATTGCTGGTTTGGCCTTGTTGGCATTTGGCTCCGGCCCGGTGCGCGGGTTCGCGGTGGTGCATTGCCTGGGCATACTGACCAGCATGTTCTCCGGCGTGTTCTTTTCACGTGGCGTGGTCAACCTGTGGTACGGCCGCCAGAAAAAACTCAAGGCAGTGTCTATCGGAACGGTATGGCGTCCTGACAGCGCGCCGCAAATCACGAGCCATTAAGAGGGTACCGCCATGGAATTTTTCAAGATCCGTCGTGACATTCCGTTTATGCGGAATGCCGTGATTTTCAATGTGATCTCTTTGGCCACATTTTTGTTGGCCGTGTTTTTCTTGTTCTCCCGAGGTCTGCATTTGTCCGTGGAGTTCACGGGTGGCACATTGATGGAGGTCAGTTACGCACAACCTGCCCCCCTGAACACCATTCGCAGCACGGTGGCGGGTTTGGGTATCCAAGATGTGCAAGTCCAAAACTTTGGAACTGCGCAGGACGTGCTTATTCGCATGCCGGTGCAAAAAGGCAGTACCTCGGGTCAGCAAAGTGAGCGCGTGTTGGGCGCACTCCAGGCGGCGGACCCCAGCGCCACCCTGCGCCGTACCGAATTTGTGGGCCCCCAAGTGGGCGACGAATTGGCCGCAGACGGCCTCAAAGCCCTGGCTTTTGTCGTGGCGGGCATCATGCTGTATTTGGCGATCCGCTTTGAGTGGAAGTTCGCTTTGGCCGCCATCATCGCCAACCTGCACGATGTGGTGATCATTCTGGGCTTCTTTGCGTTTTTCCAATGGGAGTTTTCGCTCCCCGTGCTGGCTGCCGTCTTGGCAGTGCTGGGCTATTCGGTCAACGAGTCGGTGGTGATTTTTGACCGTATTCGGGAAAACTTCCGCCGCTACCGCAAGATGAATACGCAAGAGGTCATCGACAACGCGATCACCTCCACCATCAGCCGCACCATCATCACCCACGGATCGACCCAACTCATGGTCCTGTCCATGCTGATTTTTGGCGGCGCAACGCTGCACTATTTTGCGCTGGCGCTGACCATTGGTATTTTGTTTGGCATCTACTCGTCGGTGTTTGTGGCAGCGGCGATTGCCATGTGGTTGGGCATCCAGCGCGAAGACTTGATCAAGGCCCCCGTGAAAAAAGACCAAGACGCGTCGGACCCCAATGCCGGGGCCTCTGTTTAGCGATCTGATGGCAGGTTGATGGCTACTCCTCAGACGTTGACCGCTTCCAAGGAGCTCGCACGGACGGTGCGACAACAGTTTCTTGCACAGGCCACCGCTGCCCTTGCAGACATGGGTGCTGTGGTGCAGGAGCGACTCACTGAGCTGATGGACGAGATGACCAACGCACGGGAGTCGCAGACCCGCCGCGATGTGTGGATGGCCTTTCGCCAGAGCCGGTCCGCGTGGGTGGAGGCTACAGCCAAAGCCTGGCGCGAAAGCCTGCAGCCGATGCCCGCTGCCAAACGTGGCCCCAGTCTTGAGGCCGCCAGCTTCGAGTTGGTGGGCGCGGAGGTGGTGGAAAACAAAATTCTCGCCTCACGCATGGTGCTGTTTGTGCACGAAAAGGTGTTGCCCCAGCTCGATGACCTGCGTATCCGGATCAAGTATCTGGAGGCCAGGGAAGACTTGGAGGGCCACGACATCTTCCGTCCAGAAGTGCTGGTGGTCTTGTTGGTTGAGCACTGGACGAAGTCGGGCATGCGGGGTGAGGCCCTAACGATGGTGATGGACGTGGTTCAGCGCTTGCTGGTGGAGCGCCTGACCCATGCCTACCAAAAGGCCAACGACTACTTGATTCAACACGGGGTGATGCCCCATATTGAACTGCATGACCGGGTGAAGATGCCATCCCGGCAAGCGCAAGCGCAGCGACCTGGAGCTGACGTAGTGCCGTCGGCCCCGCAGTCGTTGGATGGGCATGAGCCCCGAAGCACAGCGTCCGGCTATGCGGCAATCGCGCCGAGTCACCCTGCCCCGCCGCTGCCACGAGGAATGGGCCAGACCTTGCAGAGTTCGCGCGCGCCAACAATGGTAGCGTCGGGGCCCAACGCCCACAGCCCGACCGCGCCCTTTGGCGGCCGATTGGATTGGGGTGGTGGTACCGGTGTGCCCTTGGGGCCCGACGGGCCCGCGTCGTCACCAGCCAGTGTGGGGCTTGCGCCGTATTGGCACCAGTCGCTGCGCAGTGACAGTCTGCCAAGTCACCTCGTGGGCGAGGGGGGCGTTGCACAAGCGGCACCCATAGCAGCCACGCCGCGGACCCGGGCGCATCACCGCGCACAAGGTCTGGTGGGGCAACTGCGCAGATGGTTTAGCCACTACAGCGGCGTCGAGGGATGGGGCGCAGAGATTCCGCCAGCTTCTCCCGCCCTGAGTTTGGCGCTGGGCCCTGCAGGCACTATGCCCCACGGCGACCTGATCGACCCACCGCTTGGCGTGGGGCAGGTTGCAGGCGCATTGCGGGAGCAATCCGAGGCCCTGAAGCAGAAGGCCGAAACCAAAAGCGAAAAGGCCACCATCGAAATTGTCGACCTGATGTTCCAGGCCATCTTGGCGGAAGAGCGGATTCCGCCGGGAGTGCGGGTGTGGTTTGCCCGGTTGCAGATGCCGGTGTTGCGTGTCGCACTGGAAGACCCCGACTTTTTGGGCACCACGACCCATCCGGCCCGTCTGCTGATTGACCGCATGGGCTCGTGCGTCATGGGTTTTGACGATGCGGATGTGCAGAGCCGCATCATCGAAGCGGAAATCCGGCGTGTGGTGCAAGTTGTCGAACAGTACCCAGAGACGGGCAAGCGCGTCTACCAAATTGTCTACGACGAGTTCCAGAAATTCCTCTCCAAGTTCCTGACCGAAAGTGGGCCCGCACATCGGCTGGTTACTGTGGCGCAGCAAGTGGAGCAGAAGGAAGCATTGGCCATCCAATACACCATTGAACTGCGTGACATTCTGAAAGACATGCCGGTGCACGACACGGTGCGGGAGTACATGTTCAAGGTGTGGGCGGAGGTGCTGGCGGTGTGTGCCTTGCGAAAGGGTGCTCAACATGCCGATACCTTGCATTACAAAACGGCGGCCACCGATCTGATTTGGGCGGCTAGCGCCAAAACGCAACGCAACGACCGCACCAAGGTCATTCAGGACTTGCCGGCGTTGCTGATGCGGTTGCGCATGGGCATGGATCTGCTGGGCATGCCAGCCCCGGAGCAGGAGTCCCACTTGAAGCGACTGAACGACACCATGGCAGATGCGTTTTTGTCCAAGACCCAGCCGGTGTCCCAGGCCACTATCGACGCCATGGCCCAGCGACTCAGTCACCTCGAAGACGTGGTCACGGAAGACGGGATGGGTGACTTGCCCCTAGATGCCGAGAGTTTGGAGATGATGCTTGGAATCGATGCGTCGATGATTAACGTCGTGTCCGATGGGGGGGCCAAGCCCACTGCGGTGATGCTGGCCTGGGCCCAGGAACTGGAGTTGGGAACGTGGTACACCCTGGACTTTGGGCAACAGATCACCGTGGTGCAGTTTGTATGGCGCAGTGCGCGCAAGCACCTGAATTTGTTTGCGCAGGCCGGCGGTACCAGCTACCTGATTCAAGGCGGCCGGTTGGCCGCCTACCTGCAAGCCGGTTTGCTGCTGCCCCAAGAAGAAGAATCGCTAACGGCGCGCGCCACCCGCAACGCCTTAAGCAAACTAGAGGCAGAGCCCCAGCGGCTGCTCAAGTAGGGTGCTATAGCACTGCGTCCTTAATGCCATGTGCGGCACAGCCCGTCGTCGCAGAGTTCATCGAGCAACCATGTGTCGGGCGTGTGCCCCAAGGCCTTGAGTACCACCAAGATAACGAGTTTCAGATTGTCCACGGACAGTGGAAATTGGCCGACCGCCAGTGCCCGGTCCAACACCACTTCCCGCAGCGCGGGGGGCACCATGCCAGCCCGTTCCAAAAAAATCAGGTAGTCCAAACACGCCACGCCTAGCGCCTGTTCCGCGTCGGCATACGCCCGTGTGCTCAGCGCGCTGGGCCCATGCTCGCGCGTGCCCTTTGGCAGGGTACCCGCCAGGGGTGGCGCTGTGGCGGGGTATAAGGTCGTGCCATCCAGCCCACAGAGCCACTCCATCGCCTGCGTGACCGATTGGAAGTCAAAGCCTGCGGAGCACAAGGTGCGCTGCAGGCGGGCGGGCTCAGGGCGTGGACCCAGGGTGTTGAAATGGTGGTAAACAAAGGCAAGCACATCAAACATGGCAGCCAATGTAGCGTCAAAAAACGCATTGGACACCGGGCTCCAGAACAGCCGCGCTTTTCTGCGCTTTGCCTGACTCGCAGGGTTCGCTAGCCGGAGAAAATCCGCTGAAACCTGCCACCTGGAAGGCGGGCGACCCAACCGCCAATCTCCAAACCCATCAGCAATGCCTGCAAGGTGGCAGTGTCCATGCCGCAGCGGGCTTGCAGCGCATCCAGACCCATGGGGTCGTGCCCCAGCGCAAGGAGCAGGCCCGACTCCACGCCAGACAGGCCTGCCAGCGTATCCGCACCGTTCGCCGATGCTGGGTCCGTCGCCGCAGGAGCCAGGGGCGCACCCGTCAACGCAAACGCGTCCAGCACATCCTGCGCAGACTCCACCAAAGAGGCCCCTTGTTTGATCAGCGCATGGCACCCACGCGCTTGGGTGGAGTGGATGGAGCCGGGTATGGCGAAAACGTCTTTGCCTTGCTCGGCCGCCAACTGGGCAGTAATGAGCGACCCCGACTTGAGGGCTGCCTCCACGACCAAGGTGCCCTTGCACAAGCCCGCAATGAGGCGATTGCGCCTGGGAAAGTTGGCGGCCAAGGGGGGCGTACCCAGTGGATACTCGCTCAGTAGCAGGCCGCGCTGCGCGATGCGATGCGCAAGGTCGAAGTGCCCTTTGGGGTAGACCCTGTCCAGGCCCGTTCCCACCACGGCCACGGTTGCCCAGCCCGGTCCGGCATGCCCCGTGAGTGCGCCTTCGTGGGCTGCGCCATCGATTCCCAGGGCCAAACCGGACACTACGGTCAGGCCAGCTTGCGCCAGACTCTCTGCAAATTGCCGGCCGTTTTGCACACCTTGTGGCGTGGGGTTGCGGCTGCCCACGATGGCCACACCCGCGTCGGTGCAGTGCGCGAAACTGGCGGCCAAGTTGTGTGCCTGCCCCAAGGCGTACAGCAAGATTGGCGGGTCCTCGATGTTTAGCAACGCTTGCGGGTAGTCCACCTCGCCCAGGGCGACCACGCGGCGCTCCAGCGGCGACGCGCCAAGCCAGTCAAGGGTGGTGGACAACAGAGTCTGCAAGTCAGGGGGTTCGCTTCGCAGTGCGCGGGCCTGCGCTGCGGTCACACATCGCAATAGGGCCGATTCGCTGGCTTGGAAGATGTCCTCCACCAGTCCAAACTGGCGCAGCAAGACGCGCCCTGTCGCCGGTCCGACACCGCTTGTGAGGCCCAGGCGCAGCCAGGCCCGTAGTTCAGAGTCTTCCAATGTCAGGGCCTTTGCGTCAATGGTTCCGGGGGGTGACCAAGCGCGCACCCACCCGCACGCCATCGGTGATTTCAAGAATCAGCCCATAAGACACGCGTTCGTACACCGCAAAGACCATGAGCAAGCCGTTGCGTTCATCGGGCAGCTTCATCAAGGGCTTGGCCGGGTCGGTGCGGTCGATCAGGCGCTGCCCGTCCTTTTGGATCGCCAGCACATGTCCAGATTCGATGCCGTCCCGGCGTCCCAAGTTCATGGCCACGACTTGGTTTTGGGATGCATTGAGGATGGAGGTGCTGCCGTAGACCGAAATAATGCGCCCGCTCACGGGGCCCTGCGGTGCGCGTGGCGTGTAGCTGCTAAACCCTTTTGGGGGTTCGGGCAGTAAGCGGTCTCCTATCCGGATTTCTTCTTTGGCGGTAAGTATGTCAATGGTGGCGGGCACCTCGGCACTGACCATGCCACCCTCTGCGTTGCGAACCTCGGCGCTGGTCTCTCCCCGCACGACGGCAGCCCGCCCGATGTATTGGGCCTCGTAGGCCAGTATCTCTGCGGTGTCAGGGTCTTTGAGTGCAATCGCGTTGCGAAAGACACGCATCAGGGGCGACGGCATCTGGTCTTGCACGACCAATGGTGCTGCGGTGCCCCGCGCGTAGGCCCGGTCACCGCGCCCCAAGAGCACGCGCTCTTCTTGGGTTGCCACAATGCGCGCGGCCTGGCTCAAGCCCGCCGCATCAACGACCAGTGGCTCGGCCAAGAAGGCCTCTATGACATGGGTTCGCAAGGTGGGGAGTGCGTTATCGGGCAAGGCTTGGTTGCGTATGCCGGGGCTCATGCGCACCGTGGGAATGCCGGTGCCACTGCTTGCCGCATCCGACGAGCCCATCGGCTGCGCCAAGGACAGGGTTGCCACCCCGTTTGTGCGGTCCAACACCAGAATTTGTCCGGGGTAAATGCGATGCGGATTCCTGATGTCCTCCAAATTCATCCCCCACAACTCAGGCCACCGCCATGGACTTTTCAGGTACATCGAGGCAATGCCCCACAAGGTGTCGCCCGGCACCACGGTATACCGTTCAGGGGCATTCGCAGAAAGCTCTCCGAGCGGCACGCCGTTTTGGGCGACTGCCTGAGCCGTTTGCCGCTGTGCCGGGGTAATCGGAAAATTTTGAGACCAAGCCTCTGTAGCCAGCCAAACGCCAGTGCATGCCACCAGTGCCCGAAGCGCTGGATGTGGATAGGCCAACAAGAATGTCGTCATAAAGTGCAGAACGAAATGATTACGGGGACAGTACGCCCGATTTTGCGCCCAAGCCCTCGGGGGCGGCAATGTATTTGAAAGCCCGCGCGGAGGACGGATTCCAAAAAGGCGAAAATACCAAGCTCTCCTAGGCAGCATACATGGCAATACTCTCCATTCTCCAATTCCCCGATGCACGGTTGCACACTGTTGCAAAACCCGTGGCCCATGTGGACGATCGCATCCGTACTCTGACCGCCGACATGTTGCAAACCATGTACGCAGCCCAAGGCATCGGTCTGGCCGCCAGCCAAGTGGACGTCCACGAGCGGGTCATTGTGATTGATGTGTCCGAGGAGCGCGATCAGCCCATGGTTTTGATCAACCCCGAATTGGTATGGACCAGCCCCACCACCCACCTCAATGAAGAGGGCTGTTTGTCTGTGCCCGGAATCTATGACGGCGTGACACGCTTTGACGCGGTGCATTGCCAGGCCATGGACGCCGATGGTCACAGCCGTGTCATCAAGGCTGAGGGCTTGCTGGCGGTGTGTATCCAGCATGAGATGGACCACCTGTTGGGCAAGGTGTTTGTGGAATACCTCTCTCCGCTCAAGCGCAACCGCATCAAAACCAAAATGCTCAAGGCCCAGCGCGAGGGCGCGCGCTAAATGTCGGCCTTGCAGCGCCCCTTGCGCATCATTTTTGCGGGCACGCCCGAGTTTGCCCGCGTGGCTTTGGCCGCGTTGCATGCAGCCGGTCACACCATTGCCTTGGTGATGAGCCAGCCCGACCGGCCCGCCGGCCGGGGCATGAAATTGCAAGCCTCCGCGGTCAAGCAGTTTGCAATCGAGCACGGCATACCGGTGTCGCAGCCCCGCAGCCTGCGCCTGGAGGGCAAGTTCCCCGAGGACGCCGCCCTGGCGCGCCAAGCCATCGCCGACGCACGTGCGGACGTGATGGTGGTGGCCGCCTACGGGCTGATCTTGCCCCAATGGGTGCTCGACGACATGGGGGGCGTGCGCGACGGTGGACGCACCCGACTGGGTTGCCTGAACATTCACGGCTCGCTGCTGCCCCGCTGGCGTGGTGCCGCACCGATCCACCGGGCCATAGAGAGCGGCGATGCGCAAACGGGCGTCACCATCATGCAAATGGACGTGGGGTTGGACACCGGCGACATGCTGCTCACGCAAGCGCTGCCGGTGGCACAGGACGACACCACCGCCACCTTGCATGACAAGGTGGCGGCGCTGGGGGCTCGTATGGTGGTGCAGGCGCTCGACCTGGCAACGCAAGGGGCCCTGCGGCCTGTGCCTCAGCCGTCCGAGGGGGTCACTTACGCCCACAAAATTGAAAAAGACGAAGCACCCATTCGCTGGACCGATGATGCCGCCTGCATCGTGCGTCGTATTCGTGCGTTCAACCCCTTTCCCGGTGCCACGACGGGGCTGCGCGGGGAGGCCATCAAGGTCTGGGCTGCCCACGTGGGTGCTGGCTCCGTGGCCGGGGCCGCGCACGGGCAGGTGATTGCGGCAGGGCCTGAGGGCATCGTCGTGGCGGCCCACGAGTCGGCGGTGGTCCTGACGGCGTTGCAGCGCCCTGGCGGCAAACGCATGGCGGTGGCCGACTTTGTGCGTGGCATGCCCTTGGAGCTGGGAGAGCGCTTGGACATGCCGCCCGCACCGGTGCCCGTGGCCTGATGTTTTTTCTCTCTGCCATTCGTCGGCACCCGGAATTCCGGCGGGGCTTTTTCGACATGGCTGGCGTGGCCCCCGGCATTGCGGCCTGGGGCTTGATGACGGGCGTGGCCATGGTCCAGTCCGGCCTGAGCACCACGGAGGCACTGCTCATGGCCACCACTGTGTTTGCGGGCAGTTCCCAACTGGCGGCCATGCCGCTGATCCAGGCGGGCGCGCCCATGTGGGTCATCCTCGCCACGGGGTTTTGTGTGAATTTGCGGTTTGTGGTGTTCAGCGCCCACTTGCGCCCCTACCTGATGCATTTGCCGCGCTGGCAGCGTTTGGTGACAGGTTACCTGTCTGCGGACCTGACCTACGTGTTGTTCACCCAGCGCTACCCGCAGCCGGGCCCCAGCGCGCCTGCGCGGGAGGGGCAGATCGCCTACCTGGCCGGCAATGGTGGCATCAACTGGGCAAGCTGGGTGCTTAGCAGCGTGGCCGGGGTCATTTTGGCCAACTTTGTGCCGACCACATGGGGTCTGGGTTTTGCGGGAATTTTGGCATTGGTGGGCATGCTGGCCTCTTTGGCAGACACCCGCATGCGCTGGGTGTCTGCCGCAGTGGCGGGCGCCGCAGCCGTTGCCGCATTTGCGCTCCCGCTCAAGCTCAATATCTTGGTGGCCATTGCGGCGGCGGTGACGGCGTGCTTGTTGCTGGAGGCCCGTTTGCCCTCCCACGGCAATGATGGGCGAGGTGCCTGATGGCTGACTGGTTTGCCGCTACGGATGCGTGGACGGTACTCACCATCCTGGGCCTGGCAGGTGTGACGGTGGTAACGCGTTCGTTCTTTTTCATTTTCGACAAGGACTGGACCTTGCCCCCCTGGGCCCAGCGCGGCCTTCAGTACGCGCCCATCGCGGCGCTCTCCGCCGTGATCGTGCCGGAAATGGTGATGTTGCAGGGTCAGCTCATTCATACGCTGAAAGACGCACGGCTCTATGCCGTGGCGGCGGGGCTGGCCTATTTCTTTTGGCGGCGGGGGCAAGGGCAGGCCGTGTTGGGCACCATTTTGTCGGGCATGGCGGTGTACCTGCCGCTGCACATTGGGTGGGGTTGGTAGGCTGCGCGGCGCGGCTGTTCCTGCACAGGGGCGGTGTGGTACGTTGCTGTTACGAGGCGTTGCGGCAAGGCGCACTTCTACAATGGGGGGCGTTGCCGCTCAGGGCGGAAGCAGCGTCTGAAATCCCCATTCCATTTCCATTTTTCCAAGGTTGATCTCATGCAAGTGATCCGTTTCTCCGATCTGGTGGCGCAAGGCCAAGTGGCCGGCAAGCGTGTGTTTATCCGCGCCGACTTGAACGTTCCCCAGGACGATGCTGGCCACATTACCGAAGACACCCGCATTCGCGCCAGCATTCCTTGCATTGAGATGGCCCTCCAGGCCGGTGCCGCTGTGATGGTGACCAGCCACCTGGGACGCCCCACCGAGGGCGAGTTCAAGCCCGAAGATTCGTTGGCACCCGTTGCCCAGCGCATGGGCGAGTTGATGGGCCGACAAATCCCCGTGCTGGCCAATTGGACCGACGGCGTGACGGTTGCACCTGGCCAGTTGGTGATGTTGGAAAACTGCCGCGTCAACAAGGGCGAGAAAAAGAACAATGAAGAACTGGCCAAAAAAATGGCGGCGCTTTGCGACATTTTTGTGCACGATGCTTTTGGCACCGCCCACCGCGCGGAGGCCTCGACCTACGGCATCGCCCAATTCGCGCCCATCGCTTGCGCCGGCCCCTTGTTGGCGGCCGAAATGGACGCGATCTCCAAAGCCCTACTGGCACCCAAACGGCCCCTGGTGGCTATCGTGGCAGGCTCCAAGGTGTCGACCAAACTCACCATTCTCAAAAGCTTGGCCGCCAATGTGGACCAACTCATCGTGGGCGGCGGTATTGCCAATACCTTCATGCTGGCGGCCGGGTTGAAAATCGGCAAGAGCTTGGCCGAGCCTGATTTGTTGGCCGAGGCCACCGCAGTGATCGAGGCCATGAAGGCACGCGGCGCTGCCGTGCCTATTCCGACCGATGTGGTGACTGCCAAGACCTTTGCGGCGGATGCGCCCGCCACCATCAAGGCCGCCACCGAGGTGGCTGACGACGACTTGATTCTTGACATCGGCCCCCAAACCGCCCAGGCCTTGGCCGAGCAACTCAAAAAAGCCGGCACGATAGTGTGGAACGGCCCGGTCGGTGTGTTCGAATTCGCCGCATTTGAAAATGGCACCAAGGTCATTGCCCACGCGATTGCCGAGAGCAGCGCGTTCAGCATTGCCGGTGGCGGTGACACGCTGGCCGCGATTGCCAAGTACGGCATCGAAAAACAGGTGGGCTACATCTCCACGGGCGGCGGTGCGTTCCTGGAAGTGCTGGAGGGCAAGACCCTGCCAGCTTTTGAAATCTTGGGCAAACGCGCTGCAGGCTGAGTTTTTTCCATGCGCACAGACGGTGCGCCGATTGGACGCGCGCCTATCAGGCGGGCGTACGTGGGGCAGGGGGGGGCACGATGTTGCTGCGAACTTTTCCCACGCCCTCTGCTTTGGCCAAGTCGAGCTGGGTGCGTGCCTCCTGCAAAAAGCCGACAACGGTTCCCGGGCACGCATGGGTGCGGGTGACCACGCCGGCGCTCACCGTGATGTGTTGCAGTGACGCTTGGTGCGGCACCACGGAGCCCAGATTGCCGACCTGCCGAACCATGTCATGGGCAAGCGCGCGGGCGTCTGCGGGGGATGTGTCGGGCAACAAGCATGCAAATTCTTCCCCCGCAAAGCGGGCCACGACGTCCGCTGGCCGACGCACCACGGCCTTGAGCGTGGACGCAATGCGCCGAAGCCCTTCATCGCCCGCTTGGTGGCCGTAGCGCGCGTTGTAGGCACTGAAATGGTCGATATCGACCAAGATCAACGACAGGGGCATGCCGCTGCGCGTGGAGCGTGCCCACTCCGATGCCAATTGGTGGTCAAAAAAGCGCCGGTTAAACACTCCGGAAAGCCCATCCCACAGTACCAGCTTGTCCAGCATGTCCGCTTGGAATTTCAGCGTCAGATGGGTGTGTACCCTGGCACGCACTACGGCGGGCGTGATCGGTTTGGTCACGCAGTCGGCGGCACCCAGGCTCAAGCTATGGGTTTCTTGGCCCGGGTCTGACCGTGCCGTCACCATGATGACAGGTACCTTCGCGGTGGATGGCGCAGCCTTGAGCGCCTTGCATACGGCAAACCCGTCCATGCCAGGCATTTGTACATCGAGCAAGATCAAATCCGGGACCACGCTTTGGCACAGCCCCAATGCCTGCGCGCCGCTGGTGGCCATGTACACCTGGTAGTCGTCACACAGCGCCTGAACCAATAGCTCCATGTGTGCAGGTTGGTCGTCTACCACCAGAACACTGGGCTTGCCATGGGTGCTGTCCAGCAGGGCAGAGGCGGAGGCCGAATCGGGGTTCATAGTTCAATTGGTCGGGCCATTGAAAAAGAAAAAGGCCCCTATTGCAGCACGGTCTATGCAGTTGCCAACCCCGTAGTTACCCGTCGCCGCAGCGTCTTGTGCCTGCTATGTAACTGAGGTACGGGTAGGCGTGTGAGAATAGGTAACTACCCTCAAGGAGACTCATCTATGCCGCGCCGCGCTACCAAAATTGTTGCCACTCTCGGGCCTGCTTCCAGTGATGGAGCCATGTTGGAGCAAATGATCCGTGCCGGCGTGAACGTGGTTCGTCTGAACTTCAGCCACGGCAAAGCGCAAGACCATATTGACCGCGCCCGTCTGGTGCGCGAAGCAGCGCAACGCGCCGGGCGCGAAGTGGCCATCATGGCCGACTTGCAGGGCCCCAAAATTCGCGTGGGCAAGTTTGCCGATGGCAAAGTGTTTTTGGAACAAGGCCAGAAGTTCGTGCTGGATGCCGCCCGCACCGAGTTGGGCGACATCGACGCCGTGGGTCTGGATTACAAATCGCTCCCCAACGAAGTGAAGGCCGGGGATGTGTTGCTGCTCAATGACGGCCTGATCGTGATCACCGTGGACGCCGTCGTGGGCGACCAGGTGCACACCACGGTCAAACTCGGCGGCGAGTTGTCCAATAACAAGGGCATCAACAAGCAAGGCGGCGGTCTGACCGCGCCAGCGCTCACCGGTAAAGACATGGAGGACATCCGCACCGCCATGAGCTTCCAGGCCGACTACGTGGCAGTGAGTTTCCCCAAGAACGCCACCGACATGGAAATGGCGCGCCAGTTGTGCAACGTGGCCGCCGCCGAATACAACCACAAGCCCGGCTTAATTGCCAAGATTGAGCGTGCCGAGGCGATCCCCAAGCTGGAAGAGATTTTGCTGGCTTCTGACGGCATCATGGTCGCCCGTGGCGACCTCGCCGTGGAAGTGGGCAACGCCGCCGTGCCCGCGCTGCAAAAACGCATGATCAAGCTGGCCCGTGAGCACGACAAAGTGGTGATTACGGCCACACAGATGATGGAGTCCATGATCACCAACCCCGTGCCCACGCGCGCCGAGGTGAGCGACGTGGCCAACGCTGTGTTGGATGGCACCGACGCGGTCATGCTGTCCGCCGAAACGGCGGCTGGCAAATACCCGCTGGAAACCGTGATCGAGATGGCCAAAATCTGCTTGGCCGCCGAAAGCAGCGAGATGGTCAAGCTCGATGCCGACTTCACCGGCAAGACCTTCACCCGCATTGACCAGTCCATCGCCATGGGTGCCCTGTTCACCGCCCACCACTTGGGTGCCAAGGCCATTGTGGCCATGACGGACAGCGGAAGCACCGCCTTGTGGATGAGCCGCCACCTGATCCATGTGCCAATTTACGCACTCACCCCCAAGGTCAGCACCCAGCGCAAGATGACGCTGTACCGCAATGTGCGTCCCTTGCTGATGAGCACCAGCGCCGACCGCGACACCGCCTTGCTCGACGCAGAAAAGCACCTCAAAACCCGCAGCATTGTGCAAAAGGGCGATATCTACGCCATCACCTGCGGTGAGCCCATGGGTGCGCCCGGCGGCACCAACATGCTCAAAATCTGCGCTGTTAGCTGAGGGGCGCGCACGCGTTGCGGCCCTGCGCAGGCTGCAACGCGGCACTTTGTGTTTCGAGGCAAACACCTGCGCCAAGCCTGCGGATTTCTCGCGGTTAGAATCAGCCCAAGGTACTGGTTACCAAGCGGTTACAGCAGCCGCTACGGGTTTTTAACTTCCTGGGAATTGAAACATGGCACTCGTATCCATGCGCGAGCTTTTGGACCACGCTGCGACGCACAACTATGCGATTCCGGCGTTCAACGTCAACAACCTGGAGCAAGTCCAGGCCATCATGGAGGCGGCCAAGGAAACCGGTGCCCCTGTGATCATGCAGGCCAGTGCGGGCGCTCGCAAATACGCGGGTGAGCACTTTCTCAAGCACCTGATACAGGCGGCCGTGGAGAGCTATCCCACCATTCCCGTTGTCATGCACCAAGACCACGGGCAAAGCCCGGCGGTGTGCCAAGGCGCGATCGACCTGGGTTTTAGCTCGGTGATGATGGATGGCTCGTTGGAAGCTGATGGCAAAACCATTGCAAGCTACGAGTACAACGTGGAGGTCACCCGCAAGGTGGTGGACCTCGCCCACAAGCTGGGCGTGACCGTGGAAGGCGAGCTGGGTTGCCTAGGCTCCTTGGAGACCATGCAGGGCGACAAGGAAGACGGGCACGGCACCGATGCCATCATGACCCGCGAGCAGTTGTTGACCGACCCCGAGCAGGCAGCCGACTTTGTACGCCGCACCCAGCTCGACGCGCTGGCCATTGCCATCGGCACCAGCCACGGTGCCTACAAGTTCACCCGCCAGCCCACGGGCGACATCTTGGCGATTGACCGCATCCAAGAAATCCACCGCCGCATTCCCAACACCCATTTGGTCATGCACGGCTCCAGCGCCGTGCCGCAAGACCTGTTGGCCGCCATCAACCAGTACGGCGGCAAGATGGCCCAGACCTGGGGCGTGCCGGTGGAAGAGGTGCAGCGCGCCATTCCGTTCGGTGTGCGCAAGGTCAATATCGACACCGACATTCGCATGGCAATGACCGCTGCCGTGCGTAAATTCATGTTTGAAAATCCTGAAAAATTTGACGCCCGTGAGTGGCTCAAGCCCGCCCGCGAAGCCGCCAAGCAGTTGTGCAAGCAGCGCTATATCGAGTTCGGTTGCGAAGGCCGTGCCGCCAGCATCAAGGGCCATAGCTTGCAAGTTGTGGCAGCCCAATATGCGCGCGGTGAGCTAGCCCAGGTGGTGCAAGACCTAGTTCCCGCCTGAGCGCATTTAGAGCCATCTGTGAAAGGCCACCGTTCGGTGGCTTTTTTGCTGGAAATCACCCTAAACTCCAAGCCTTGCACGAGAGGGATGTGATGAATGGCAACCAAGGTGAGTAAATCGCAAGACGCTACGCCGTCGCCTATTTTGAATGGGCCTTACAGCGAACCCGTGCAGCATTACGCTACCGCGCCTGACGGATCGTTGGACTATCAAGACCCACGCATAGGCCGCCGCATCTTTGTTCCGCAGACTCCCCAGGTGCCCATTGGCAAACAAGCACAAGGCAGCTTGTACGACGTCAATGATTTTTCCGCCGAATACCGCACCCATCTGGTCAACTTGCTGCGAGAGCACGTCGGTCGTTGGCGGCAATCTGGATATGCCGATGTCACTAGTCGCGTCACACGCGACTTATTGCAATACTGGTTCTGCAACGCGGACCGCCCAGACTGGAAACGCCTGTTCTTTGCACAGCAAGAAGCAGTAGAAACCGCCATCTGGCTCAACGAAGTGGCCCACAAATCTAACGTGGGCAGCCATGTACTCACCGAGTTGCTACAAGCCAATGCATCGGTAGAAGACCCTGCCAGCATCCTGCCACGTATCGCCTTCAAGATGGCCACTGGCACAGGCAAGACCGTGGTTATGGCCTGCTTGCTGCTGTACCACTACCTCAACCGCAGCCAGTACCGCAATGACCCGCGCTACGCAGACTATTTCTTGTTGGTGGCGCCGGGGGTCACCATTCGCGACCGCTTAAGCGTTTTGCGGGTGGATACCCAGGTTAGCAAAGATGCCGACGCTGCCGACTACTACCGTGAACGCCAACTTGTGCCGCCAGCGTATGCCAGACTGTTGGCGGGGCTGAATGCCAAACTAGCTATCACCAACTACCATGCCTTCGAGCCACGCCTCATCAGCGGCAACAAGCGCAGCCCCATGGACGGCAAGCTCGGCCCCAACGGGCAGAAGGTGGAAGCCCGCGAAGACACCACGCAAATGCTCAAGCGCGTGTTGGGCAGCTTCAAACCCGGTCGCCGCTTGGTAGTCATTAACGACGAAGCCCACCACTGCTACCTGCCCAGAGCTAAAGGCAAAGACACTGAAGAAGAAAATTCCGCCACTGAAAACGAACGCGCAGCCGTGTGGTTTAGCGGCTTGCGCGCCATGGCCAAGCGCTGGCAAGTGGGGGCGGTGTACGACCTCTCTGCCACGCCCTATTACCTGGCCGGATCTGGATGGCCAGCCTATTCGTACTTCCCGTGGCTGGTTTCGGACTTTGGTCTGATTGAAGCCATTGAAGCCGGGTTGGTAAAAATCCCCTTTTTGCCCGTGGGTGACACCTCGCAAGAGCTGGACGAGCCCAAGCTGCGTAACCTCTACGAACACTGCAAAGACGGCTTGCCTAAAAAGGGCCAACGCAAAGAGCGCCAAGAAGATCAGCAGGCGATGGGTAGTGGGGCTGGTGGCAAGCGGAAGAAAGGCGCAAGCCTTGCATCTCAGCCAGAGCGTCCGCCGGAGTTGCCCGCATTGCTCAAAACTGCCTTGCAGCAGTTTTACGCACATTACGCCGCTTATGAAAAAGGCTTGCGTGAGCAAGGCGAGCGTGGCAAAGACCTGCTCAGCTCGCCACCCGTGTTCATCGTGGTGTGCTCCAACACCACAGTGTCTAAAGAGGTGTACAAGCTCATCGCAGGCTATGAAACCGAAGACGATGCCGGCCACGCCTTTGCCGTGGAGGGCGTGCTGCCACTCTTTTCTAACTACGAACCCGTCACCCGTGCGCGCCGCACCAAACCGCCTACCCTGCTCATCGACTCCGACGCACTGGAAAACTCGGGCCAAGTCAACGACGAATTCAGGCGCGTCTTTGGCTCCGAGATCCAAACCTTCAAACGCGACTACCGCCTCAGCAACCCCGACAAATCGGTAGAAGCACTCACAGACGGTGACCTCCTGCGCGAAGTCGTCAACACTGTGGGCCGCCCTGGCAAATTGGGCGAACACATCCGCTGCGTCGTCAGCGTGGGCATGTTGACCGAGGGCTGGGACGCCAACACCGTCACCCATATTGTTGGTGTGCGCGCTTTTGGCTCGCAATTGTTGTGCGAACAAGTAGCTGGCCGCGCCCTGCGCCGCAGGCAATACTTTTTGGACCCCAAGACTGGCAAGTTCCCCCCCGAATACGCCCACATCATTGGCGTGCCCTTCAAGCTCTTCAAGGGAGGCGAAACCGTAGCCCCCACCACGCAAGACATCCAGCACCTGCGTGCCTTGCCAGAGCGCGCTGAACTGGCCATCGACTTCCCCAACCTCGTGGGCTACAAAATCGCCCACAACGCAGACGACATCCGCGCCGACTTCGCCGCCACGCCAGACTTTGTGGTCAACATGAACGAGCTGCCCACGCTCACCACCCTGCGCACCGCCTTCTCCGCACACGAAGAAGAGCTGCGCACCAATGTGGATGCCCTGCGTGACCAAGAGGTGGTGTACTGGATAGCGCAGCAAGTCATGTCCCGCTACTACCGGGGAGACAACGGCCTGGCTGAGATTGAAAAGTTCACCGACGTGCGCCGCATCGCCCAGCAGTGGTTCGACCACAAAATCGACCTCGTGGGCGAAACAGACCCCCGCTACAAGCGCATGGTGCGTCTGTATGACGGCACTGCCGTGGCCCGCGCGGTGTACCACGGCATAGAGGCCGCAGCCTTGCAGCGACATTTGGTCGACGGTGCCACTGCGCAGAGCGAGCACATCATCCCCCTCATCAACCACTACAACCCGCGCTCCAGCTCCGGTTATGTGCATGCAGCCACCGTCAAGCCCGTGTATGCCACCAAAAAAAGCCACGTTAATTTTGTGGTGGCCGACACCGACAGCTGGGAGCAAATTGCCGCCAAAACCTTTGAGCAAACCGAGGCAGTGCAAAGCTATGTGAAAAATGCCTTCCTGGGCTTTGCCATTCCGTACGTGGACAAGCACGGCACAGACCGCCAGTACCAGCCCGACTTCTTATGCCGCATCAAAACCCCCGGCGGAGAGTTGTTCAACCTTATCGTTGAAATCACCGGCTTTGCCAAAGACAAAGAACTCAAACGCTACTTCACCACCCAGCGCTGGCTACCCGCAGTGAACGGCCAGCGCGACAAATTTGGCGGCCTACCCTGGCACTTCATCGAAATCACCGATATCGACCGCATCAAAAACGAGTTGCTGCCCGCCATAGAGCGCATCAGTGCCGAAGTGGACGACCAAGTGGAGCGCCACTTCTGGATGCATGCGCAATCTTCCACCCTGGAAACCATCTGGGGCGACGATGACGATCAACTCTTTTTTCACTAAGACCCGTTATGCCAAGTAGTTACACCTGTGGCGACATATTGCATGTCAACTTCCCCATGGCAGAGGGCGATAGCGCCATGGGGCAACCCCGCTTCAAGGCACGCCCCGCACTGGTAGTGACCGATGCCGACAGCAACGGCGACTTTGTGATGGTGGCCGTTACCAGCAAGGCCCATCATGCCTACTGCACCGAGCTACACGCCAGCGACTTGGCCAACGGTCAACTCCGGCAAACCTCGTACGTGCGCGCCGACAAGCTCTTCTCGGTCAACACCCAGGCGGTGCAGGCCAAACTGGCAGTTGCCAAACCTGATTTGGTAGCACGGGTTCGCAAACTTTTGTGTCCAGCTGTCGGCTGCAAATGAAGGCGTAATACCCATGGCCACCAAAAAACCATCCACCTCTGCCACATCTCGCGCCAAAACACCCCGCGCAACCGCTGGCGAAACAGCGGTGGGCAGCAACAAACCTGTGGATGCCATCCGCCACAAGTTTGACCCCGACGACACCACCGCCCCTAAGCGCGTACACATCCCCAGCCGCGAAGAAGCAGGCCAAGAGGCCGATGCAGTACAGGGCTTGCCAACTATCAAAAATGTAGCGCTTAACCCAGTGACCACAAGGGGCCAAGACCCCGAGCTTTACTGGATGCACAAGTACGGCAGCGCCGACCAAGAGCGCGCGCTGCAAGTGGACATCCGCAGCCTCTACCGCCACGAACACATCGCGCCCGAGAAAGTCATGGCGCGGCTCTACCAGTTCAAAGAGCGTGATACGGCCCAAGACCAGTTGTTTGTGAACGAACTCTTTGGCAACCCCCTGGCCATGGACGAGCTGGACAAACCCGGCAGCTACTACAAACACCCCGACAAATGGCAAAACCGCCTCATCCAGGGCGACAGCCTGCTCACCATGACCAGCCTCTTGGAGCGCGAAGGCATGGCCGGCCAGGTGCAATGCATTTACATGGACCCGCCCTACGGCATCAAATACGGCAGCAACTGGCAAATGCGGCTGAACGACCGCAACGTGAAAGACGGCGCGGACGAGAACCTGAGCGGCGAGCCCGAAGTCATCAAAGCCTTTCGCGACACCTGGGAGCTGGGCATTCACAGCTACCTGAGCTACCTGCGCGACAGATTGCTGGTGGCCAAAGACTTGCTATCCAACTCCGGCAGTTGCTTTGTGCAGATCAGCGATGAGAACGTCCATCTGGTGCGTTGTTTGATGGATGAGGTGTTTGGTAGTGAGAATTTTGTAGCGCTCATCACGTTCAAAAAAACCGGTGGACAAACTTCAAACTTACTTTCGCCAGTAAGTGACTATTTGGTTTGGTATGGGAAAGACGTTGAGCAGATCAAGTATCGCCAGCTATTTAAGGAAATCAAAGCCGGTGAAGGTCATAGCACAGGCGAGAGGTACGACCAAGCATTGCTCGTAGACGGCACAGTGGTAACGGCTGGATCACTAGACGATGTGCCGAAAGGGACACGTTTTTTTCGGCATGTCACGTTGTCCTCCAATCGACCCGCAAAAGAGCACGAAAAAATTGAGTTTGAATTTAAAGGTCGAAAGTTTCTCCCGCCTGCAAACAGAACGTGGACAACGACCGTTGAAGGTATGGGCAATTTGGTTAAGGCGGATCGAGTTCATGCTGGGGCAAAGAGTCTCAATTACGTCAAGTACCTCGATGATTTTCCGGCGTATCCAATTGGGAATTTATGGGAAGACGTTAGTGGAAGTGGGGAACGCCACTATGTTGTTCAGACGAGCCAACGGGTAATTGAGCGCTGTATCCTCATGACCACCGACCCCGGCGACCTGGTGCTGGACCCCACCTGTGGCAGTGGCACCACCGCCCATGTGGCCGAGCAGTGGGGCCGGCGCTGGATTACCAGCGACACCAGCCGCATTGCGCTCAACATTGCCAAGACCCGGCTCATGACCGCCACCTACCCTTGGTACAAGTTGGCCGACGTGGTGGGGCAAGATGTTCGCCATGGCTTTGTCTATAAAACCGTGCCGCACATCACGCTCAAAAGCCTGGCCAACAACGAGCCGCCCGAGACCGAGACCCTGTTTGACCAACCCGAGCAAGACAAAAAGAAGCTGCGCGTGGCTGGTCCCTTTACGGTGGAGACGCTGCAAAGCTTTGAGCCCCTGGCCCCCAGCCAGTTGGCTGCGGCCAATGCCGACATGGACAATGTGCAGCGCTTTACCGAGCGCATTTATGAGCACCTGAAAACCGCAGGCATCAAGAACGGTGCCAAGAACGAAACGGCGGTGTTCAACCGCGTGGACACCATCAACGATGCCGAGGGCGCCCTGCATGCCGAGGGCTGGTACGCCACGGCAGAGGGCGAACGCAAGGCCTACCTGTTCATTGGCCCGCAGTTTGGCAGCGTGAGCCGTGCGGCGGTGAATGCCGCCATCAAGGCCTGCAGCCGCCGGGCTGATGCGGATTGGCTCGTCATCTTGGGCTTTGCGTTTGAAAGCGATATTGACAACCGCAACGTCACGCGCAAGGTGGGCAGCTTTGAAGTGACCAAGGCGCGCATGCATGACGACCTGATGCAAGACGGCTTGATCAAGAAAGACAAAAAAGCCGCCAGCTTTGTGACCATTGGCGAGCCCGATATTGGCCTAGTGCGTGCAGGAGGGGCTGGGCAGGGCGATACGGTGCAGGTGGAGATACGCGGCTTGGATATTTACGACCCGGTGAAAGACGAGGTGAAGGGCCGCAGCGTGGCCGACATTGCCTACTGGATGCTGGACGACGACTACAACGGCTCAGACTTTGTGCCCACGCAGGTGTTTTTCTGCGGCGGTGACAAGGATGAGTTTGACAAGTTCAAACGCGGCTTGCATTCCCTGGCCGTAGCCAGCACCAAGAAGGCGGCGGAGCGCACGCTCAAGATTGAGCTGGACGATGAAGCCTTTGAGCGTGTGTATGGCCACCTGTCGCACCCTGTGCCTGCCGCCAAAGGGCGCAAGCTGGCGGTGCGGGTGGTGAGTCAGTTTGGCGAAGAGAGCACCAAAGTGCTCACGCTGTAGGAGTGGTGGGCTGCATGAACAGCGTAGTGCCTGAAATCACCGCCGCTTGGGCAGCTATCGACTGGGCCAGCGCCCTGTCAGACACCGCACTGTGTGACTTGGCAGGCGCGGGCGTGTTCCAGCGCGGACAGACTTACGCGGCCAGCGGCGCGGTGCAAGAGGCGGCGCTGGAGCCCCTGCAGGATGGCGGCGTTGAGTTTCGTGCCTGCGTCATGGGAACCCAGCCCTATACCTGCGAGGTGCAGCTCACGATAGCTGCCGAGGTACAGGGCGAATGCGATTGCCCGCATGCGCAAGACGGAAACTTTTGCAAGCACCAAGTGGCCTTGGCTTTGTTGTTGCGTGGTTTGCTGGGCGGCGCAGTGATTGAGCAAACCCCCGAAACACAAAAAAAGGTGGCCGCTGCCGCCAAACGTGCACAAACACAGGCCAAAAACCGGGATGCGCTGCACGCCTTTGTGCGCCGCCAAAGCGCCGCTGTGCTGGCCGAACGCCTGTTGCAATGGGCCGAACGTGACCGCAATTTACTCGCCGATCTGAAAGCTTGGGCCGCCCAAGCGCAAGCGGCGGATGACCCCAAAGCGTTGCGAACGGTGCTGGGCGAGCTGCTCAAGCACAGCGGTTTTTTGGACTGGCATGGCAGCGGGGTGTATGCGCGCCGTGCTGAAAAAGTTTTGCCCTTGCTGGAGCAGGCACTGGAGAAAGACCCCATCCAGGCGCGTAGCTTGTGCGACTATGCCTTGCGCCGCTTGTACAAGGTGGGGGAGCAAGCGGACGACTCCAACGGTGAGATCGGTGAGCTGATGGGCGGCGTGATGGGACTGCTGCTGCGCAGCTTGCAACTGGCCCCGCCCCCCGCACAGTGGGTGGATGACTGGTTTGCCTTGATGGAGGCCGACCCCTGGGGCCTGTGGCACGAGGACGCGGTGCTCAAGGTGGCAGGCTCTGCGGTGCAGCAACGCTTCAGCCAGCGCGTGCAAAAAGACTGGCTGGCGTGGGTAGGGGCGCATTCCCAAGATGCGACAACGCGTGCGGGCAAGAAGCATGTGGCGGTGACAATGGGAGGGCGCTGGGACTATGAGCGCTCCAAGCTTCGCAAACGCTACTTGGAAGACCTGAAGCGCCAGGGCGATGTAATGGCGGTGATAGAGGCCATGCGTACCTCCATGCATGAGGCGTATGAGCATGGCGAGCTGGTGGCCTATTGCGAATTGGTGGGCAAGATGCGCGAGGCATTGCAGTACGCACAGGCTGCGTACAAACTGTTTCCGAATGACTGGCGCAGCGAGGCCGATGTGTTGCGCTGCTACGAGCGCGATGGCTGGGATGCTGAGGCGCTTTTCATCCGGCGCAAGCAGTTGGAAAAGAACCCCTCGTCGGAACATTTTCACGCTGTGCTGAAAGCCGCCCAAGCAGCGGGGCAGGATGTGCACACCTACCGCAATGCACTGTTTGCCTGGGCCGCAGAGCAAGAGTTGCACACCGAGCCCCGCGCACTGGTGGGCTACCAGCGGCGCATCGTGGCGCAAGCGGCGGGCCGTAATGTGAGTGTGCGGGTGGCATGGCTGCTGTCAGAAAAAGCGTGGGAGCAAGCGCTGCAGTTGGTGCAGCCCCCGCATGTGTGCGCGCCAGATTTGTTGCAAACCTTGGCCAAAAAGTTACCCAAAGCGCAGGCACCGCAAGCGGTGGCCCTGCTACAGCGGGTGTTTGCGGTGGCCATGCCTGGGGCCAGCACGCCCTACACCGATGTGTTGGCACTGGTGGCCGATATGGCAGCCCGCATGGAGCGCGAGCCACGCAGCCACTGGCTTGCATGGCTGCGGGCCGAATACAAAGCGAAGCGCAACTTCATCAAGGGGCTGGACGCTCTGCGTGCGTGAACAGAATGCATGCGGCCCGCAGGAGGGAATGTGGGGATAATTCGCCCTCTGCTTTTCGGTTTCATCACTCCACACCCCATGACTTCAGCTTTGCACACCTCCGCTTTGTCCCTTCCCTTGCTTGCCCGTGGCAAGGTGCGTGATAACTATGCGGTGGGTGAAGACCGCATCCTGATGGTGGCCAGCGACCGGCTGTCTGCCTTTGACGTGATCATGGGCGAGCCCATTCCGGGCAAAGGCGCGTTGCTGACCCAAATGGCCCTGTTCTGGTTTGACAAGCTGGGCAAAAACGGCGCAGACGTGTGCCCCAATCACCTCACCGGCGAAGCCCCGGAGAGCGTGGTTACACCCGCAGAGATTCCCCAGGTCACCGGGCGCTCGATGCTGGTCAAGCGCCTCAAGCCACTGCCCGTAGAGGCGGTAGTGCGCGGCTATTTGGCCGGCAGCGGTTGGAAGGAATACCAGCACAACGGCGCGGTCTGCGGGGTGCCCTTGCCTGCGGGCCTGCAGAACGCCAGTAAATTACTTGCGCCCATCTATACGCCAGCGGCTAAGGCGGCCGTGGGTGATCACGACGAGAACATCACGTTCGAGAAAACGGTGGAGATGATTGGCCTGGACTTGGCCACCCGCGTGCGCGACCTCAGTATCCAGATCTATCAGGTCGCTGCGGAGTTCGCCCTGACCAAAGGGATCATCATTGCCGACACCAAGTTCGAGTTCGGCTTGGACCGGGACGGCACGCTGACCCTGATGGACGAGGTGCTCACCCCAGACTCCAGCCGCTACTGGCCAGTGGAAAGCTACCAGGTGGGCACCAACCCCCCCAGCTACGACAAGCAGTTTGTGCGCGATTGGCTGGAGCAAGCGTTGGTGGACGGAAAGCCCTGGGACAAGACGCCGCCCGCGCCCCGTGTACCCCGCGACGTGATCGAGAAAACGGCGGCCAAGTACCGCGAAGCGCTCACCCGGCTGACGACCTGACGCGGCCCCGGTGTCACAACCGGGTACCACCACGCGCGGCGAGCCTCGCCCAACAATGGATCTCCCAACCCACAACAAGGAGAGAGACATGGCGGGCAAGAAAATTTTGATGATTTGCGGTGACTACTGCGAAGACTACGAGACCATGGTGCCTTTTCAAGCATTGCTGGCCGTGGGCCATACCGTGCATGCGGTGTGCCCCGAAAAAAAATCGGGCGACCAGATCAAGACGGCCATCCATGACTTTGAAGGGGCCCAGACGTACAGCGAAAAGCCGGGGCACAACTTTGCCCTCAATGCGACCTTCGCCGACATTCGCGCCTCGGACTACGACGCCTTGGTACTCCCCGGAGGCCGGGGCCCTGAATACCTGCGCACCTACCCCGCTGTGGTGGCTGCCGTGCGCCATTTTTTTGATACCAACAAACCCGTGGCCGCCATCTGCCACGCAGCCCAGTTGCTGGCGGGTGCCAACGTGCTTGCGGGACGCCACTGCGCGGCCTATCCGGCGTGCCAGGTCGAGGTGGAAATGGCGGGTGCAAGCTATGCCGCCATTGCCGTGGACAGTGCCGTCACGGACGGCAACCTGGTGACAGCGCCCGCGTGGCCCGCGCACCCGGCATGGATTGCGCAGTTTCTTGCGCTGCTGGGTACGCGTATCTCCCATTGACCGGACGTGGGGTGTCCGCACACCATGGGGCACCCCTACCGTCGGAGACAACCATGTGCCAAGTCTTTGTCAGCGCCGACCCCGGCCTGTATGCCAGCAAAGCCCGCTCCGTGCGCCTGCACGGCGTGGCCACCAGCATCAAACTCGAAAACCTCTTTTGGCAGGTGCTTGAAGAGATTGCGCAGCGGGACGGCATGGGCGTGCCCCAGCTCTGCACCAAGCTCTACGACGAGCTGGTGAGCGAGCGTGGTGAAGTGGACAACTTCGCCTCGTTCCTGCGGGTGTGCTGTGGGCGGTACATGGCGCTTCAATTGAGCGGCGGCATACCGCAGGACGCCAGCATCCCCATTGCCAGCCTCAATGCACGCTCTGTGCTTGCCACCGAGCGCAAGGGCACAGCGCACCACGGGCTGCATGTGCGTGCGGCATAGTGCGAAGGGTAGGGCGCTGTCGCCTTTAGTTCAGCGCCATGCTGAGTTTGCGGCGGTAGCTGGCCACTAGCTGGGCTTGCGGGTCTTGTTCGGCAACCACTTTGCCCAGCACCTCAATACCACCGGCCGCCTTGTTGGCCGCAGCCGGATCGGCTTTGGGTTTGGGGGGCGTCAGCAATTCGAGGATGGCGACAAAGGTCTTGCGGGGCACCTCGCCGTTCCACGCCTTGTCGCGCATGATGATTTCCAGCAACTCGTCCATCGCGCCCGTCCAGTCGCCGCCCACCATCAGCACGCGGGCTTTGGCCAAGCGGGTGTCAAAGTCGCGCTTGTTGGCGGCAATCAGTTCGTCAAACTGGGCCGGGGTCCACAGGCCCTTGTCGTCCGTCAGTGCAAACTTGATCGCATCCAAAAACTGCGCCAAGGCCTCGAAGCGTTGTTGCTTGGGGATGTAAGCCAGCGTCGGGGCCAGAGCGGCCTCGGCGTCTTCGATCATGTCGCTTTCAATCAGCAGCTTGACGTAGTCATAGCGCGCGTCGTCGTTGCCGGGGTTCAGGGTCAGGGCTTCGTGCAGCTTTTGCAATGCCGCGTGCGGATCGCCCGCCTCCGCCAGTGACTGCGCATCTTCGACATCGGCCTCGGCCTCCAGCACGTTTTCTGAGGGGACGTGCTTGTCCAAAAACTCGGTGAGCTTGCTCTCGGGTACCGCACCCATGAAGCCGTCGGCCGGCTTGCCATTGATCATTAACACGCAGGTGGGAATGCTGCGGATGCCGAAAGCTTGGGCCAGTTGTTGTTCTTGGTCGGAGTCAATTTTCACCAGCTTGAAGCGGCCGCCGTAGTCGGCTTCTACCTTTTCCAGCAGTGGCCCCAGCGTTTTGCAAGGCCCGCACCAAGGCGCCCAGAAATCGACCAAAACGGGCACCTGGTGTGAGGCGGCGATGACTTCGGTTTCGAAGTTTTCTAGGGTGACGTCGATCATGGGAGGTTAGCTCGGGGTGAAAAAGTAAAATTCAACAATGAAATCAATTCAAATCGGCGTCGTCATGGGTTCCAACTCGGATTGGGACACCATGCAACACGCAGTCCAGATTCTCCAACAGTTTGGTATCGGCTTTGAGGCGCGCGTCATTTCCGCCCACCGCATGCCCGACGACATGTTCCGCTACGCCGAGTCCGCTGTGGGCCGGGGCCTGAAGGCCATCATCGCAGGGGCCGGCGGCGCAGCCCACCTGCCCGGCATGCTGGCGGCCAAAACCACGGTGCCCGTGCTGGGCGTGCCAGTGCAGAGCAAAGCGCTGTCGGGGGTAGATTCTTTGCACAGCATTGTGCAAATGCCCAAGGGTATTCCGGTGGCCACTTTTGCCATTGGCAACGCGGGTGCGGCGAACGCAGCCCTGTTTGCCGTGGCGCTCTTGGCCAACGAAAGCCCTGCGCTACGCAGTGCGCTGGACGCGTTTCGCGCCGACCAGACCGACACCGCCCGCAACATGACCCTGCCGGTGACCGGCAGCGACGCGTAATGGGCGCACCGGCAAGGCCCACCGGCGGGCTGGGCAGCTCCAATGAGATGACGCTGGGCGTCATGGGCGGTGGTCAGTTGGGCCGCATGTTTGCCCATGCTGCGCAGCAGATGGGTTTTTTTACCGCTGTGCTGGACCCGGATGCCACCAGTCCGGCTGGGCGCATCAGCCACCACCATGTGCAGACGGCCTACACCGATGCCGATGGATTGGCACGGCTCGCGTCGGTGTCCGCGGCCATCACCACCGAGTTCGAGAACGTGCCGGCCCAGGCGCTGAACCAACTCGCGCGCACCCGCCCGGTGTCGCCCAGTGGTGCTGCCGTTGCAATAGCCCAAGACCGCGCGGCCGAGAAGGCGCACTTTGTGCGATGCGGCGTGCCCTGTGCGCCCTATGCCGTGATACAGACGGCTGAACAATTGGCCGCCGTGGTGGATGCCGAGGCCAGCGCCGCGCAGGGCTTGCTGTTGCCCGGCATTTTGAAGACCGCCCGCATGGGCTATGACGGCAAAGGCCAGGTGCGTGTCACCACGCCGGCTGAACTGGTGGCTGCCTGGGCCGCCTTGAAGCAGGTGCCGTGTGTGTTGGAAAAAATGCTGCCCCTGCAGTGGGAGTGCAGTGTCATCGTCGCGCGCGGCGCGGACGGCACCTGCGTGAACCTGCCGGTGCAGCGCAATTTGCACCGTGACGGAATTTTGGCGGTTACCGAGGTGTACGAAGGCAATGTGCCCCAGGCGCTGGCCCAGCGTGCGGTAGCGGCTGCGACATCGATCGCACAGGGTGTGGACTACGTGGGTGTGCTGTGTGTGGAATTTTTTGTGCTGGACGAATCCCACCCCGCCGCCGCAGGCTTGGGTGGACTGGTGGTCAACGAGATGGCCCCCCGCCCCCACAACAGCGGCCACTACAGCATGGACGCCTGCGACGTATCGCAGTTCCACCTGCAGGTGCGCACGCTGGCCGGTTTGCCGCTGGTGCAGCCGCGCCAGCACAGCCCGGCCATCATGCTCAATCTGTTGGGCGAGGTGTGGCCCGAAGGCGGCGTGCCTGACTGGGCGGCCGTGCTCGCGCTGCCCGGTACCCACTTGCACCTGTATGGCAAGCTGGACGCCAAAAAAGGCCGCAAGATGGGCCACCTCAACATCACCGGTGCCACCATCGAACAGGTGCGCGCCACTGCACTGGAGGCGGCCCGCATTTTGGGCATTGCCGCGTTTTGAATGCCCGCTACTCCGTTGCCCCGCGCATGATTGTTTCTGCCTACCAATTCGCCGACGGGGTGGAGCTGGCACCCGATGCCATTGCCAGCGCCGCAGATGCTGTGCGCGCGGGACGCCTGATTGGCTTACCCACCGAGACGGTGTATGGCCTGGGTGCGGATGCGTCTGACCCGGTGGCCGTGGGCAAGATATTTGGCGCCAAGGGCCGCCCGGCCGACCACCCGCTGATCGTCCACGTGGCTGCGTTTGACGGCGGCATGGGCGGCGTGGCGCATTACTGCGCCCGTGTGCCTGCATTTGCGCAGCAACTCATGTCGGCCTTCTGGCCGGGTCCACTCACCCTCATCCTGCCGCGCAAAGAAGGTGTGGGCGAAGCCGCTGCTGGTGGCCAGAACAGCATTGGGCTGCGTTGCCCGGCGCACCCGGTTGCCCAAGCTGTGCTGGACTCGTTGCGCAAGCCCTTGCCTGGCAGTCGCGAGGTGTGGGGTATCGCGGCACCCAGCGCCAATAAGTTCGGCCGCGTAAGCCCCACCACCGCCGCCCACGTGCACAGCGAGTTTGGCGACGATTTGCTGATTCTGGACGGTGGCCCCTGCGAAGTGGGCATCGAGTCCACCATCATCGACTGCACCCGCGGTGCGCCCGTGTTGCTACGCCCCGGCTCCATCACCGCACAACAGGTGGAAGACGCGTGCGGACGCGCGCTGTTGTCCAAAGAAGCGCTGCAGGTGCAGGGTCAACATGCGCCACGCGCCTCGGGTACCTTGGAGTCGCACTACGCGCCCCGTGCCACCGTGCGGCTGATGGATGCCAAAGCGTTACAGGCAGCACTGGATCTGTTGGGTAGCACCGCCTCGCCGGACAAGCGCCCCTGCATTGCGCTCTACCACCGAAGCCCCTTGCATGTGCGCTCACCGATGGTGCTCGCCCATCGCATGCCGACGCACGCGCAGCCGGCGGCACACGAGCTGTTCTCCAAGTTGCGGGAAATGGACGCACAAGGCGTTGGCCTTATATGGGTGGAAACCCCGCCCACTGCCCCAGAGTGGGACGGTGTGCGCGACCGCCTCACGCGCGCGGCCGCCTAGGCCGCGCCGCGCGCACACAAAAAAAGGCCGCTTGCCCAGGGGCTGCGGCCTTGCACGTGGGTCCAAAAACAATCAGAACTTGTAGCCAACGGTCAGGCCATAAGCGCTGGGGTCCAGGGTGATATCCATGGACTGCCCGGTGGACAATTTGGTTCTGGTTTTCAAGGGCGTGAAGCTGTAGAACACATCCACAAACCATTGCTTGTTGATGGCCACTGTGGACCCGATCTGCGCGGTGTAGGTCAGTTGCGGATCGATGGTGATTTTGGTTGCGCTCCCGCCCGGATTGGTGAGGGCGGTCAAGGCCCCGGAACCTGTTTCATTGAAGAAGTAGGCATAGGTCAGGCCCAAGCCCACATAGGGGCGCCACGCTGCTGAGGGCTCCATCCACCGGTATTGCACCAGCGCACTGACAGGCAGGGCCGACACCTTGCCGATTTGGCCCACCCCCGCCAGCGCGCCCGCGCCCGAGAGTTTGTGCTCAAAGGGCAAGGCCAGCGGAACGTCCACGGACACATGGTCGGTCACCATGTAGCTCACGCCGCCAATCACTTGGCTGGCCGCGCTCACATCGGCTTTGGAGTTGCTCAGGCTGGGGGCGCTCAGGCTCCCGCTGTCTACGTGGGGCGCGATGGTGCCAAACCCACCGCGCGCCATCCAGGTGCCTGCACTCTGGGCCCATGCGCCAGAACCCGCAGCGGCCACCAAAACAGCCCCCGCAAAAAACTGTGTTGTGACTTTCATGATGTGTCTTTCCAAAGATGGAGGTCTCAGAGCCAACCGGCAGCGGCCAATTCTTTGGCCACGAGCTGCGCTAACAGTTGGTACCCGTAGGGCGTGGGGTGGACAGAGTCGGCAAACAAGTACTTCGACACATCACCGCTGTTCACGTTGCTGGCATTGCACACCAAAGAACTGCCCAGCACATTGGGCGCGGGCGTGGCCAAATTGCAGGCGGTGCCGGTGACGTTGCTCAGGCCGTATTGGGGCGGGTTGGCGACCTGGTCGGTGCTGACGGTATAGGCATCTACCAGCCGGACCCGCGCGTCCTGGCCCAAGCCCGCAGCCAGTGCGGCATTGAATGACTGCGACAGTGCATTGACAATGGCGCGCATGCCCGGATTGCTGGCCTCTTGCGCATCGGCAAAGGGCGTGCGGCTCAAATTGGGCATGTTGATCACCACCACCCGCGTGGCCCCTTTGGCCAGCAACTGGGTTTTGACGAGGGTGGCCAGTTCGGTGCCGGCGGCAGCCATTTTTGCGGCCAAAACTCCTGCCGTCACAGTCAGCACATTGGCGCCTGCGCCGCCAACAGTGGCCAGATCGGTACCGGTCCAGCCTGCAACCCCGGTGGCGTAGGTGGGCAAGGACGCATTTCCCAGCAAGCCTAAAACGCCGAGTTGAACAAAGGCATCGTTGCCGCCAGCCATCACCGTGACGAGCTCAGTGCCCTTGAAGTCGCCATGCCGGGTCAGGTGGTCGTTGATCTGGAATGCCACGGGCTCGGTCAACTGGCCCAGTGCGGCGCTGTCGGGTAGGTTTCTGTTGCCAATGCCCACGACCCCAGTCACCCGTGAGCCGCCCTGGGCATAGTTGGTACACGCCGCGTTGGCCTGGCGCGCCACCACAAAGTTCAGCCCCATCGCCGCCACCGAGCCATCACCGTTCAAGCCCGTCACGGCCGGACACGGTGCCGTTAGTCCCAACTGGGTGGCAATGCGTTGGGTCCAGTTCTGGGCCGACGCGCCGTTGACGGTGTATTTGCCACCCCCCAGGGTTGCGATAGAGCCCACGCCATGGGTGCCCACATCGCTCAAACTGTCCCCAAAGGAGACCAAGCTGCTGTACCTGACCTTGGGGGCTTGGTCACCATCACCGCCCCCGCCGCAGGCCACTAGCATGGAAGCAGCGATGCAAGCGGCAACGCCCGTTTTGCGTATACCCATAAAACTCTCCTAAGAATAAAAAAAGAACGACCGTGCTTTTGTACTCAGGATGTTAGGCCTTTGCCCATGGGTTGCGCACTAGGGTAAGTACGTCTAGGCGCATGCGCTTCGTGCAGTGCGTTCAATCGCGCGCGGCCCACTCCACCAGGGCTTCCACGGCCGGTCGGGCTTCTTCCGCGCGGGGATGGTTGACAAACGCCACCAGCACATAGCGTTTGCCACTTTGTGCGTGCACATAGCCTGCCAAGGCAACCACGCCGTTGAGGCTGCCGGTTTTCAGGTGGGCCACGCCGGCGCGGGGTGTTTTCAGTCGTCTGAGCGTGCCGTCAACGCCGCTGATGGGCAGCGAGGACATGAGCTCGGGCATGAACGGTGCCGCATAGGTTTTGAGCAATAAACGGCCCATCGCCTGCGCCGAGATGCGCTCATGGCGCGAGAGGCCGGAGCCGTTGTCCACCGTGGGCGCATCGTCGTCGCCCAACCACCCTTTCCACCACCGTTGCACGCGCGTGCGGCTGGCAGCAAAGCTCCCGGCAGGCAGTTGTACGTTGGCCACCACATCGGGCGGCAGGCCCGGGGGCGTGTCTGCCACGCGGCCCAGGGTCAGAAACACCTGCTGGGCCATGACGTTGTTGCTGAATTTGTTGATGTCGCGAATCAGCTCTGCCAGGGGGGCAGAGGTAGTAACCAGAGTGGGTTTGCGGACCAGCAAGCCCTCCGGTACCGTACCGCGCCGCACCTGTCCCCGCAACACGCCGCCCATGCTCTCCCACATGCCCCGCACGGCCCGTGTGCCAAACAGTTGGGGGTCTGCATACGCCACAGGCCACGCCCGCTCTTCACACGCCGCCGGATAGCTTCCTGCAAATTGGACGCGCAGCGGGTTGGAAAAGTCCGCCCGCAGTGCCGCCCGGTAGTCTCCACATTCCGCAGGTTTGGTACTGAGCGCTACCGTGGATGGCAGGGCCACGCCCGCCAGTGGCGGGTCGTACTGCACATACGCTACCTTGCCTTCTGGGCTTGGCGTAAATGTCATGACCATGGAGTGAAAGTTCAGCAGCAAGGCATCGGGTGCCACGTTGTAGGGGCGCTGGCCTTCGCCATCGAACGCGGCGGGGTTGGGGGGCGGCAGGTCCCACGCGTCATGGTCCAGCACCACATCGCCGGTAATGGTCTGGATACCCAGCCCTTGCACCCGGCGCAGCAGCAGCCACAAGCGCTCCATGACCAGCTTGGGGTCCCCCAAGCCTTTGAGGTACACATCGCCTTGCAGCACCCCCTTGTGCACCTTGCCGTCTACGTACACCGGGGTGGCCCAGGTGTAGGCCGGGCCCAGCAGGTCCAGGGCTGCCACGGTGGTCACCAGTTTCATGGTGGAAGCCGGGTTCATCGGGGCATTGCTGCGGTGCGCGAGTCGGGGGGGCGTGCCGCCTTGGGCATCCGTCACCAAAAACGACACCGCGTCCAGCGGCACTTTCGCGCGGGTTAGCGCGGCGTCAACCTCGGGCGGGAGGGCTTGGGCGGTGGCGCTGGCAGAGAACAGCGTTGTTGTGAACAGCGCGGCACCAAGCAGGACACAGCGAGTAAAGGTGAAGTGCATAAGTGGATTCCGGAAACATTCAGGGCTTGGCGCAGTCGATGACCAGTACCGTGATCTTGTGCTTCAACTCGCGGGGTACGGTGGCAGTCAGTCGTTGTTGGAGTTCGTGCGGGGTTTTGGGCTTGTGTCCGCCGTCAGCAGCTGTGATATTTTTGAAAGCTCCGGTGAACCAAAAGACGATGTACACCCCATACCCATCGCTGCCACGCTCGCGGCTGTATTTGGCGATGAGTTGCTCGTGAACGGCTTTCCATACATCTCTATGTGAGTCTCGTTTGATCTCTATGGGTATCTGGTTCGCTCCATACATAACTTTGATGTCTGCGCGCTTGTGCTCTGCATACGCGCCCTCTTGCTCTGCATGGACCTTTAGTGGGCCAAAGACCTTCTTGAGGTCCGACAGTAAGGCGTCACGGCAGTCGTTTTCTAGCCGAGGTGTGTCCGCGTTCCAGTACTGTGTGTAGTCGTTGGTGTTTCCGTGGCGGATTTCTCTTGCCAGTAGGTTCAACTGGTCTACCACCAGCGCATGCAAGTCTGCTGCGTTGGCCGGCTCCAGGTTGGCCAGGGTGTGGCATACCTCGGTGACGGAAGCGGGACGGAAGAGGGCTTTGCGGCGCAGGATGTTTTGTTCATAGCGCGCACGTTGGAGTCTTTCTTCCCATGGCTTGAGGGCACGCCGCCCAATCAGGTTGTCCAGCAAGCCTTGTGCTTCGTTTGAAGGACTTGATGCGAGGGCATTGATGAGATGCTGCACATAGCGAACAGTTTCTCTGGCAGGGGTCACTGTGTGAATTTCTCCGGTTTCCGTATCTTCGGGTGGCGTGAAATTTGGACCCAAATGTTCAATGAATAGTGCCGCCGCATCTAAGCTCAGCGTTGTGGAGTCATCAGATTCAAGAAAATGTCCCCTCAGCAGATCGGATGCATGTGCAGCACGAGACTGGTTGGTTCCAAGGTACTGTTTCAATTGGCTCAAGTAGAGCGTTGGTGCAACCTGAACACCTGCGGTGAGCCAATACACGCGTTGTGCAACATCCAGGTTAGCCATCGCAAGACGTTTTGCGATGAGAGAAAGTTGCTCTGAACGCGGTAGCTCGGGGAGCACGCGCTTGATCAGCGATCGCACATACTGCAGTTGGGTTGCAGTAAGTCTGGTTGGTAGTGATTCGATAATGCTGGCTGCGATGGGGAGGCGAATGGCGTGGAGGACATCGTCATGGATAAAAGCATTCAGCCCGGACAAATGTGTAGCCTTTTTTGAAAGTTCTTTTTGGACCAAGGTTTGCAAAATGGGGGTTACCAAGTCCGGCCGTTCTTCGGTTAACTTGGCGAACCAAGTTGGCGGCGTCCGGTCTCTGCTGGTCAGCCGAAATGCAATCAGTGTTCGAAGTAGTTCCTGACGGAGGTTCAGCGCATCTGACGGTGACTCTTGAAACCTCAAATGCATTGCTGCCAAGCACGCAGCCGAGATACGAAGAAATCGACTCTCTACATGCAAATCAAGAATTTGCTTTGCATCCGGGAGATCAGTCCGATGCAAGCATTGGCGCAGCCCTTCCAGAGCCAAGTCCACCCAGTAGGTGTTTTCTTGGCAAAGTTTGAGCAATCTTTCCTCAGGGGATTTCAGGTTGCTGTTGTGCAAGGCATCCAGGTAGGCTTGCCCGATTTCTCTGAGTAAATCGAAGTGTGCTTCTTGGGTGGAGAGTTTGGGGAGCTCGGCGGCAAGAAACAGCCGCCTTTTTTGTTGGCGTTGCGTTGTCTTGTATGTGTTGTTCTGCTCGTTGATGGATAGCTGGACTTCATCAGGCGGGTAAGGTGACGACAAGATAGCGGTGTTGATCCAGTCGAGATCATTCGGGTGGTTTTCTGCCCATGACGACAAGCGATCGATTGCTGCTTCACTTCCGTCAATTTGTTTGGCAATTTCAAATGACTCGCGGATCAAGACCTTCCTCAGCTCTTCATTGCAGCTTTCGGCAAGGTGCAGATACCAGCTGGGTGCGTCGCTTGATTGGGGGGCGTTGCATAACGTGTTCCATAAGGTTTGCACGTACTTTCTTGCTAAACCTTGGGAGCCGTCAAACTTTGTTAGTCCGTATTCGAAGAGCGCTTTGTAATGTGCCGGGTGATCAATAAACCATTGGCTTAGTGCCTCGCGGTTGTCCTGTTCCAAGCCGTTTTCTCCGTAATCGCCCACGCCAAGTGATAGCCATTGGTAGACCGTTGCGGTGTCACTTATCTCGCCAAAATGAGTAACGGTTTCTACAAGCAGGTTCCCCACCATTGCAGATAGCTCATATTCACCGCCGTCTGAGCTCAACCGGATGTTGCTTGTGACCAAGGAGTCCATCAGGTCGGGGAGCGCCTCGCGCGGTGTGTAACGCGACAGATGGCTCCAGAATTCCCATTGGCTGTTGTTGAGCTTGAGTGATCTGGGGGTGAAGTAGCCCCAGATTTCTTGGGTAGAGAGGCTGTTCGGATAAAGGTGCTTTAACAGCTCGCCCAATAGAGCGTCGTCACCGTCCTCAATGCTCTTGTTCCAGACTTGCTCCAGAAGTTCTCTTGTGATCGTCCAATCGTGGTTCGTTTGGCCTGTGATGCACAGCACTCCCAATGCGCTCTGCCGTATCTCCGAGCGGTAGGTCGCATCGCTGACTAACCGAACTAACTCGCCAGTCAAGCCCGGCATGGCTTGCCCATGCTCCATCGCCTCCAACACACAGTCCAACACCGCTTGGTGTGCGGGGCTGCGGTCAGGAGATTCGAGCCATTCCCGGAACGTGGCTTCCATGTCGGGTGTGGCCAATGCACCAAACGGTCTGCTGGCCCAGTTCTGGCTGCGAAAGTGCGCGTAGCGTTGGGCCTCGCGCTGCAAGGCTTGGAGGATGTGCTTCTTTTCGGCCACGCTGAATCGCAACACATCGCCGTGTAGCACCAGCCCGAGTGCATCCTGGTCTATCAAGGTACGCCGGACGCTCTCATCTGTCACGACCGCCAACCATGCATGCAACCCCCGCAGTTCGGGCACTACGCCACCGTCTTCGCCCTGGATGAGTGCGAGCACGCGGTTCGCGGGCAGGTGACTGCGTATCCGGTCGGCCAGATACGTCGCGCCCAAATACTCCGCCACGGTGCGGTGCACGGGGGTGAAGTTCCCTTGGCCGTCGCTGGAAAAAAGGTGGGTATCTAGTGCTTTGTTGCAGGCATCCGTGCTCGGTGTGCCCGCACCGCCGGAAAGTAGCATGGTCAGCACCATCGTATGCGGGGTGTCCTGTTTTGGGCGCTGAAATGCAATGGCAGAGCTACCGGATAGCAGCATGACTGCGCACAGGTAGCCTGCAGCATTTAAGAGCTGTGCATCGGGGATGGAGTTGCGGCGCTGCGCGTCGAGGTGAACTTGGTTTTGTTCTTGGACCAGTTTGGTGCAGGCTTTTTCGTACACCTCCGCCTTGCTGCGGGGCCAGCGCTCTGCGGAGTTGCCTACCGCCTCCACCAACATGCGCAGGGTTTGCGGGTTGGTGAGCAGGCCGCCCAAGTCTTTGTGATGGGCTTGGTCTACAAAAGCTTGTGCGTCTGCTTCGCTCGCTTTGAGCCAAAGGGCTGTGAATTGCAGAATCTGTGCATCGTTGAGTTCTGTCAGATGAAGCTCTGCAAACTCACCTTCGCCCGCCAGCCGCTCCAAGGCGTCGCTGTCGGTACTGCCGCGCCAGTCGGCTTCGCGGCACGAAAGGCGAAAGGGCGGGGTGTCCATAGCATTGAGTTTGATGCGGATGTCCTTCAAAGGGGATCGCCCCTCCAGTGCGGCCGCTTCATCCAGACCGTCAATGAAGATGGGGTGTCGGTAGCCGTCGGGCGGCGTGAGGTCCAGAAAGTCGCTGGCTTTGAGGTATTCGCCCCCTTCTTGTTCGGCCAAGATTTTGAAAGTCGTGGTCTTTCCTGCGCCAGGGTCCCCCAGCAGCACCCACGCGCGCAGGCTTTGGTAGTCCGCCAACGGCCTGGCCTCGGTGAGTGAGCCATCCGGCTTTCTTGCACAAACTGTCCGCTCGATGGCTAACCTCATGCTGCCTCTAGCCAGTGCGTTAGCGGATACGACAAAAACTCCGTCAGGTTTACGCCACCCGTGCCCACCAGCAGCGTGTTGCTGCCGTTGTGCTGCTTGGCGAACTCGTTCATACCGCCGAGGGCGCCTACGCTGGGGCCGCTCTTCACTTCGATGGCAGTGCGGCGCAGTGCGTCGTTGATGACAAAGTCAACTTCATAGGGGCTTTCGCGCCAGTAGCCGATCTCCTCATGGGGGCGAGCGCTGTTACAAAGGTGTGCGCCAACACTACTCTCTACCAGTCGGCCCCAGTAGCTGCGATCGGCTTGCGCTTGGGCAAATGTGTAGGGTGTGGCGCTGGACATGAGCGCCGTGTTGAGTACCTGAAACTTGGGCGCCGACGCACGTTTGCGGGCTGCTCCTACGTGGTACTTTTGCAAGCCCATGAGCAGGCCCGCATTTCCCAGCAGATCTAGATAACCCGCCAGCGTGGTTTCGTTGCCCGCGTCTTGCAATTGGCCTTTCACTTTGCCCAGCGCCAAAATTTGGCCGGAGTAAATGGAGCCTAAGGTGAATAGCTGCTTGAGCAGCGCGGGTTTATCCACGCGCGCCATTTGAAGAATGTCGGTTTCAATGCTGGGCTGCACCAAGCTGGCCAGCACGTAGTTACGCCAGCGCTCTTCGTCTCGGATGAGTGGGGCGCTGCCGGGATAGCCGCCAAAATAGATGTACTCATGGAGGTTGAAGTCAAAGGCGTGGTGCATTTCTACAAAAGACCAATGTGCGGCGCGAATCAGCTCGTAGCGTCCGGTCAAACTTTCGGTCAGGCCCTTTTGAAGGAGAAGGGGCGAACTGCCCAGTAGCACCACGTGCATGGGCAGGCCACGTGCGCGGTCGGCGTCCCATAGGCCCTTGACGGTGTCGGGCCAGCGGGGAATCTTCTGAATTTCATCCAGAACCAACACGAACGGCGAACTCGGGTTCCTTTCATGGTGTGCTTCGCACTCCGCGCGAGCGGATTGCCAGGTCCTAACCAGCCACGCGGCATTGCGGGGGATGCCGTCTATGTCGGCTGTTTCATACCCGTTGATTCCCCAAGGAGGCATTGACAAGTTGCGTGTCCAAGGCTCTCCATCGGGGTCTACCGACACAAAGCGGTGCGCCAGGTCTTCAATCGCTTGGCGAACCATCGTGGTCTTTCCGACTTGGCGAGGCCCCGCCACCATCGTTATGAAACGAGGGACTTCTTGCAGTCGGTTTTTGAGCGTTTGAACGTGTGGACGTTGAAAGTTCATACATTGTGAGTAAATTTACTCACAATGTATTCTCTTTGTGCTGGGTGCGTCAACGTGAACCGCTCGCCGTGGAGGTATTGGCTATTGATGTAAGTTGCCGAGAGGCGCGCAGACATATCCCTTTTAAAATCCGCCGATGAACCTCCTGGCCCTGGACACCGGAACCGAATACCTCTCCATCGCGCTGCGCACCGGCGAGGCCGGGAGCACGCGGGTGGTGGAGCACCACGGACCTGGCGGTGCGAAGGCCTCTACCGATGTGTTGGCCGCTGTGCAGCGCATGGTGGAGCAGGCGGGCTTGCGGTTTAACCAGCTCGATGCCATCTGTTTCGGCAGTGGGCCTGGCTCGTTCACGGGGCTGCGCACCGCCTGCTCGGTGGTGCAAGGGCTTGCTTTTGGTGCAGATGTGCCGGTGCTACCGGTGGACTCGCTGCTCGCCGTGGCAGAAGACGCCCGTTGGCGCGCGGCACCGCATGCCGCCAGCGTGCAGGTGACGGCCTTGCTGGACGCCCGCATGGATGAGATGTACGTGGGCGAGTACCTGTTTACCCAAGGGCACTGGCAGGTCGTGCAACCCGCCACTTTGTTGCGTCCGCAAGACCTGCATGTGCAGCAGGCCCATGCCAATGGGCCGCACCTGCTGGCGGGCAACGTGTTCGAGGTGTATGCCAACCACCTGCGTGCATGGGCTGCGCCCGCCCAACAGCGTGCGTCGGCCTTGCCCACGGCGGCAGCCATGCTGCGCATGGCACCAGCGATGCTGGCCCAAGGCCTTGCGGTCGACGCCGCATTGGCCATGCCCCGCTACATCCGCGACAAGGTTGCCAAAACCACCGCCGAGCGTGAGGCTGAGAAGGCCGCCGCCCACGCGGTTGCTGCACTATGAGCGGTGCCTCCCTGCGCGCCATGGAGGCTGCGCAGCAAGAAGCTACGTTTGTGCCGCTGGTGGCCGACCAGCTGGACCGGGTGCTCCACGTAGAGCACCAGGCTTACTCGCACCCCTGGAGCCGCGCCAACTTTATGGACACGCTGCACAGTGGCTACCAAGCCCAATTGCTGATTGCCAACGACCACGTGCTGGGCTACTTTGTGGCCATGAAAGGCGTAGACGAAGTGCATTTGCTCAACCTCACCGTGGCACCGGCCTTCCAGCGTCAGGGCTGGGCACGGGTCCTGTTGGATGCATTGGCGGTTTGGTCGCGTGGCCAAGGCGCGCAGTGCCTGTGGCTGGAGGTGCGGGCTGGCAACATGCGGGCCTTGCAGATTTATGAAACCCATGGCTACGTGCGCATGGGTGTGCGCAAAGCGTATTACCCCGCCGCAGCCGGGCAGCGTGAAGACGCGGTGGTCATGCGCCTGGCGCTGGAGCACTAAGCCCATGGCACTGCACCTTGACAAGCGCCAACGCGCCATGCTGCTGGAGATGGGGGTACACGTCTGGCTGCCGGGCACCGACTTTGGGGTGGTGCCCGATGCGGCGGGGCTAGACGCCGCCCCTGCACAGCCCGCCCGTCCGCAGCCCCCCCTGGCGGTGCCGTCCGCGCCACCCGCGTCGGCAGGGGCCACCCGAGCGGCTGCGCCGCTTGCACCCCCCACACGTCCGGCACGCCCCGCACCGTCATCACCGTCTGCCCCGCCCCCGGTTTCCGCACCGGTTTCGATGCAAGCGCCTTCGCTAGAGGGTTTGGACTGGGCGGGCATGGCAGATGTGGCGGCACGCTGCCAAGCCTGTGGATTGTGTGCGGGCCGCAAGCACGGCACCCTGAGCGCCGTGGCCCCGCCCCAGGCGGATTGGATGGTGGTGGGCGACCCGCCCGACGAGCACGAAGACAGCGCGGGCCAGCCATTTGTGGAAGACCCCGGCCTGCTGCTGGGCAACATGCTCAAGGCGGTGGGCGTGAGCCGCACGGGCCAGGGCGCGACAGGGGCCTATGCCACCAACATTGTCAAATGCCGCCCGCCTTACGGACGCAACCCCTCGCCCGCCGACCTGGCCCAATGCGCGCACTTCCTCCAGCGGGAAATAGCGCAGGTTCAGCCCAAAGTCATCTTTGCCGTCGGGCGCTTTGCCATTCAAACCCTGCTCTCTGAGCATGGCGCCTTGGCCACCCAGCCCTTGGGCAAATTGCGTGGCACGGTATACCGTTATCGCGGCATCCCGGTGGTGGTGAGTTACCACCCGCAGTTGCTGCTGCGCAATAGCGCAGACAAAGCCAAGGCCTGGGCCGACCTGTGCCTGGCCATGGACACCCTGCCTCCTTCTTAAAATCACCCCATGACATTTCTTGACCAGTTGCGCAACGCCGAGCGCCAAAACGGCTCCCTGTTGTGCGTGGGCCTGGACCCCGAACCCGCCAAATTTCCAGACCACCTGCGGGGCGACGTCAGCAAGATCTACGACTTTTGCGCTGCCATCGTGGACGCCACCGCCGACCTGGTAATTGCCTTCAAACCCCAGATCGCCTACTTCGCTGCGCACGGCGCCGAGGCACAATTAGAAAGGCTCATGGTCCACATGCGCCGTGTGGCACCCCACGTGCCCGTCATTCTGGATGCCAAACGTGGCGACATTGGCAGCACGGCCGAGCAGTACGCCAAAGAAGCATTTGAGCGCTACGGGGCTGACGCAGTCACCCTCTCGCCCTTCATGGGATTTGACTCGGTGCAGCCCTATCTGAAGTACCACGGCAAAGGAGCGTTTTTGCTGTGCCGCACCTCCAACCCCGGAGGGGACGACTTCCAGCCCCAGCACCTGCGCGACCTGCCCGGCCAGCCGCGCTTGTACGAGCACATTGCGGCGCTGGCCCAAGGCCCTTGGAACCTCAATGGCCAGTTGGGTCTCGTGGTGGGGGCGACCTACCCGGCAGAAATTGAGCGCGTGCGCGCCTTGGCCCCTACCGTTCCGCTACTCATACCCGGCGTGGGCGCCCAAGGCGGCGACGCCGTGGCCACGGTGCGGGCGGGCTGGCGGTCGGAACAAGGCCAGACGACGGCACCCATTGTGGTGAACTCGTCCCGCGCCATCCTGTATGCCTCTGCAGCCGCCGACTTTGCTGCGCTGGCCCGCCAAGCGGCCATGCACACGCGTGCGGTGCTCAACGCGGCCGCTGACGACTGTAAATAGTGGGTAAGCAGATGTAAGACCTTTAGGCCCAACCGCCCTTCGTGTCTATTCTGGCCACTGCGCATGGTGCATGCGTGTGGCTCAGGTAGACAAATAAGGGAGGGCCCTCATGGCAACAGAGCGGGTATCCGGTCGTGCATCTGACGATGTACAGGACCATGGCGAGACTAGGCGTTTGGCGCCCATGGCCGCCGTGGTGGGCAGCACTGCGGGCCTGGCCGCATGTGGTGGGGGTGGCAGCGATAGTGGCTCCGGTGTTCTGGGTGGCACCGATGGCAACCTGTTGGGCAGCTCCACCACCCCTTCCCCTTTGGTGCCGGCTACTGACGCGCAAGCAGCGCGCTTCTTGCTGCATGCCAGCTTTGCCGTTACCGATGCTGACATCGCTGCGCTGCGCAGCCTAGGGTACTCCGCCTGGCTGGACGCAGAGATTGCCAAAGCACCCGGCACCAGTGGTTGGGACTGGCTCAACAGCGAGGGCTACAACAACATCCAGAGCCCGAGCAACTTTTACGACACCACCGCCGCTGGCGACTACATGGTGTGGGGGCAATTAATGTCTGCGCCCGACCCGGTGCGCAAACGCGCCGCCTTGGCGTGGTCCGAACTGATGGTGGTGTCCCTCAGTGGCATCTCTACCATCTGGCGCATTTACGCCATGGCGGGGTATTGGGACACGCTGGTGACGCATGCCTTGGGCAACTTTCGCGACCTGCTGGAGGCGATCACCCTCAACTCCGCCATGGGCCACTACCTCAATACCAAGGGCAACCTCAAAGAAAACACGGCCACCGGACGCCAGCCTGACGAAAACTACGCCCGTGAGGTGATGCAGCTATTTAGCATTGGTCTGTACCTGCTCAAGCCCGATGGCACGCTCGATCTGGACGCCCAGGGCAACCCGCAGGAAACCTATGGCGCAAGCGACGTGAGCCAACTGGCGCGGGTCTTCACCGGCTACGACGTGGACATGAGCCAAAGCCCGTACACCCCAGTGCCCCAAGTTGGAGGTGGCAGCCGCAACATTCCTGCGCCCGCATTTCACCGCCTGCCGCTCAAGCTCAACCCGGCCAACCATTCCACCCTGGAGGCCACTTTTTTGGGTGTCACGATACCGGCCAACACGCCCGCCGACGAGGCCCTGAAAACGGCGCTGGACACGCTGTTTCTTCACCCCAACACCGCCCCCTTTATTTGCAAGCAACTCATCCAGCGCCTGGTCACCAGCAACCCCAGCCCGGCCTACGTGGGGCGTGTGGTGGCGGTGTTTGCCAACAACGGCAAAGGAGTACGAGGCGATCTTGCACAAGTGTTCAAGGCGGTCGTGATGGACAGTGAAGCCCTGAGCGCAGACGGCCTGACTGACCCCGAGTTCGGCAAGCTGCGCGAGCCGATGCTGCGCTTGTTGCAGTGGGGGCGCACGTTTGGCGTGGGTTCGGCCAACGGTACCTGGAAGATCAGCGACCTGAGTACCGCCGGCGACGAACTCGGCCAAAGCCCGCTGCGCGCGCCCTCGGTGTTTAACTTCTTCCGGCCAGGCTATGTGCCAGCCTCCACCGTGTCAGCACCTGCCACCGGCTTGAGCGAGGGCAAGGTGGCTCCAGAGTTCCAAATCGTCAATGAAACCAGCGTGAGCGGTTACCTGAACTACATCATGGGTGTCATCGACGGTGGCATTGGCGGGGGCGACATCAAGGTGGCCTACACCGCCGAGTTGGCCCTGGTGTTGGACCCCGCCGCTTTGGTGCAAAGGCTGAATCTCTTGCTGACGGCGGGGCAGTTGTCGCAAGGCACCATGGACCTGATTGCCGCCACGCTACGAACGGTGCCCGTCACGGCCAGCAGCACCGCTACGCTCAAACGTAACCGGGTTTGTGCAGCCGTGTTCATGGTCATGGCCAGTGTGCAGTACCTGGTTCAAAAGTAGGAGATTCAGATGGCTCACCACGCTACCCACGACGCCCAACGCCGCCAGTTTCTGCGCCGAACCGCGCAAATGGCATTGGGTGGTACCGCCCTTCCGCTGGCCCTGAACATGGCCGCCATGGGCGAAGCCGCCGCCTTCAACGCACCTGCCGGTGACTACAAGGCACTGGTGTGCATCTTCCTGACCGGCGGCAATGACTACGCCAACACCCTGGTCCCGTTTGATGACGCTAACTACAACCTCTACAGCACCATCCGGGGCGGGGGGGCAGGCCAAACCGCAGGGGGCATCGCCTTGGCCAAGTCGTCCCTGGCAGCCACCTTGCTCACGCCCCTGAGCCCACCGCTAGACAGCCAGGGCCAGGCCGGGCGCCAGTTTGCGTTGCATCCATCCATGACCGCGCTGGCGCAGCTCTTCAATACCGGCAAGATGGCGGTACAGCTCAATGTGGGGCCCTTGGTCAAACCGCTGACGCGCACCCAGTACGTGAACGCGGACAAGCGTCTCTACCCCCGCCCACGGCAGTTGTTTTCTCACAATGACCAGCAAAGCGTGTGGCAGTCCTCGTCGCCCGAAGGGGCCAAAGCGGGGTGGGGCGGACATTTGGGCGACAAGGCCCTGGAAAACAGCCTGAATGCCACGTCGGTGTTTACCAACATCTCGGTGGCGGGCAATGCGGTGTATTTGTCAGGCGACATGGCCCTGCAATACCAAGTGAGCACGGGCGGTGCCATCAAGATCAAGGCCGCTACCGCATCCACCGCGTTGGGCCATGCCGCACTGCCGGCGGCGGTGTACAGCATGTTGCACAACCAAACCAGTGCCCATAAATTGGAGAATGAATACTTGGCCATCACCCGGCGGGCGCTGGACTCCGAGACCACCGTCAGCGCAGCGCTGGCGGCCCCCGCCCCAGCCACGGTGTTTCCGGCAGATGCGCTGGGCAAGCAGTTGCAAATGGTGGCGCGCCTGATCCAGGGCCATACCGTGCTGGGGGTACGCAGGCAGGTGTACTTTGTGTCCATCGGTGGCTTTGATCTGCACGACAACCTGATTCGCGACCACGGCGGACTTCTGGGCAGCGTCAGCGATGCGATGGCGGCGTTCTACAACGCCACGGTCGCGATGGGGCTGGAGCGGCAGGTGACCGCGTTCACCGCGTCTGACTTTGGTCGCACGCTCACCTCCAACGGCGATGGCTCCGACCACGGCTGGGGCGGGCACCATTTTGTCGTGGGCGGAGCCGTGAATGGCCAGCGCTTTTATGGCGAGGCACCGCCCATCAACGTGACCGATGGCGCGGGCTCGCCCAAGGTCTATGCCCCCGCCGAGCAGTGGCATGTGGGGCAGGGGCGTTTGCTGCCCCGCACCTCGGTGGACCAGTACGCGGCCACCTTGGCCAAATGGTTTGGTGTGACCGACGCCGAAATGCCCCAGGTGCTGGCCAACATCAACAACTTTGGTGTGCCAGCGGGCCGGCCCGATTACCCGTGGGACTTGGGCTTTATGGCCTGAGGCC
>JARXAM010000002.1 GCA_029865845.1 Rhodoferax sp.
GCGCAAGCAGCTATAAATTTAATAGTATTTTTCATGATGTTTACTCGTTGTTTGAAGTGAAAAAGGCTCAGTGGTTCATGGTGCTCGTGGGTTTGCGCACCTGGACCTGGGTGTCGTGGTGGGGCGGCTGGGCCAGCGGCATGCTCCCCTTGCCCTCAGCTTGAAAGCGAGCGGGTTCGGGCAGGGCGCCCGTCCATTCAAAGGCGCGGGTGCCGGGTGGCTGCCGGTACCAGCCGGGGTCTCTGTAATCCCCCGGCCTCTGGTCTTTGCGTACCTTGAGGATGCTGAACATGCCGCCCATCTCCACCCCGCCATAGGGGCCGCTGCCCGTCATCATGGGGGCGGTGTTGTCGGGCAGGGGCATTTCCATCTCGCCCATGTCAGCCATGCCGCGCTCGCCCATCACCATGTAGTCGGGCATGGCACGCTGCAGCTTGCCCACCAGCCCGCGGTGGTCCACGCCGATCATGTTGGGCACGTTATGGCCCATGGCGTTCATGGTGTGGTGGCTCTTGTGGCAGTGGAACGCCCAGTCGCCTTCTTCGTCGGCCACAAACTCAAACTGACGCATCTGCCCCACCGCGATGTCGGTGGTGATTTCTGGCACCCGAGCTGCCAATGGCCAAGGCCCGCCGTCGCTGCCGGTCACCATGAACTCGTGGCCGTGCAGGTGGATGGGGTGGTTGGTCATGGTGAGGTTCCCCACGCGAATGCGCACCTTGTCCATCTTGCGCACGTTGAGCGTGTCGATGCCGGGGAAGACCCGGCTGTTCCAGCTCCAGAGGTTGAAGTCCAGCATGGTCATGGTCTTGGGCGTCATGCTGCCGGGGTCAATGTCGTAGGCATTGAGCAGAAAGCAAAAGTCGCGGTCCACCTCGCTGATGAGCGGGTTTGGGGTCTTGGGGTGGGTGACCCAAAAGCCCATCATGCCCATGGCCATCTGCGTCATCTCGTCGGCGTGCGGGTGGTACATAAAGGTGCCGGGGCGGCGCGCCACAAACTCATACACAAATGTCTTGCCTACCGGAATTGGGGCTTGGTTCAGGCCCGACACGCCGTCCATGCCATTGGGCAGGCGCTGGCCGTGCCAGTGCACGCTGGTGTGCTCCGGCAGGTGGTTGGTCACAAACACGCGCACCCGGTCGCCCTCCACCACCTCGATGGTGGGGCCGGGGCTCTGGCCGTTGTAGCCCCACATATTGGCCTTGAAGCCGGGTGCCATTTCGCGCACGACCGGCTCGGCCACGAGGTGGAATTCCTTCACACCCTGGTTCATGCGCCATGGCAGGGTCCAGCCGTTAAGTGTGACCACCGGGTTGTAGGGCCGGCCGGTGCCGGGCACCAGCGGGGGCTGGGTGTTGGGCGAAGCTTGCAGCACCGGATCAGGCAAAGCGGCCAGGGCCACGCGGCTGACCGAGGCAGCGGCCACGGCACCCATGGCGGTGGCTGCTGCACCATTAAAAAAGTTACGTCGGTTCATACAGATCCTTGAATGGGGGCGGGGGCGCTCAATGCGCCGCTTTGAGGTCGGGGTCGGCTGCAGCACCCGTGCGGGCGGGAGCGCTGCCTTCGGGCGACACACCGGCCAGCACCGCTTGCACATCGGCAAAGGCCAGCCAGTAGTCGCGCAGCGCTTCCGCAGCGGCCAGGCTGCTGAGCGTGCGGGTGCGGCTGTCGCCCAGTACCTCAAACACGCTGGTCAGCATGCCGTTGTAGCGCAGGGTCAGTTCGTCGTGGATGAACTGGCGCAGCGGCAGCACCTCGGTTTGCAGGTGGTGGGCGATGTCCCACTGGGTGCGCAGATTGAAGGCGGCTTCGCGGGCCTCGCTGCGCACCTGCACCGCGTGGGCCCGCACTTTGGCCGCGTCGCCCAAGGCGTCCCAGCGCTCGTCAACGCTGGATGGCACTGTGCTGGCTTGCTTGCGCTGCCAGCCAAGGCGCTCGGCTTGCAGGCCGCTGCGGGCGGCTAGGGCACGGGCTTCCGGGTCGTTGGTGTCCGTGGGGCTGGCGGGTAATGTTGGCAGGGCCGGGGCCAAGGTAAAGCCGGTTTGCGCACCCCACAGGCCCAGCACGCGAATGAGTTGCTCGCGTGCGGCAAACGCCGCTTGCTCGCCCCGCGCCAGCGCCACCGCCGCGTCGGACAGCGTGGCCTGGCTCTGTGCTTGGGTCAGGCGGCTCACATTGCCGGCGCGCACCATGCGGCGTGTGAGCTCGTCGGCGGTCTGGGCCGTGGCGCTGGCCTCGCGCAGTAACTGGGCGCTGCGCTCGGCGGCCACTGCGTGGACCCAGGCTTTGTAGGCGCGCAGCGCCAGGCGCGTGGCGTCGTCCCGAGCGCGCAGCCGGGTTGGATGCGCCGGTCGTTGCAGGTCGGTGATGCCGCTGCCCTCGGTGCCCAGCGCCAGTTGCAGCTCGGGGCTGTTGAGCAGGGCGATCCGTATGGCGGCAGGGCCATCCACCGGGGCCTGGAGTAGCGTCGTCAGCGCGTCGGCAACGCCATCGCTCGGGCTGGCGATGCGCAGTGGCGCGGCTGTTGGCCCCAGCAGGCCAGCCAGTCGGGTGTGCACCTCGGCCTGCAAGCCCAGCACGCCGCCATCCAGTGGGGCTGCATGGGTGTGGGTCAGCGGCAGCGCGAGTGATAGCGAGAGCGACAGGGAGAGTGCCATGGCGCGTGCCAAGGCACCCGCGCGCAACGGCAGCTTGATGCGCTTCATGGCTGTTCTTTCGGTTTCGCTGCGCGGGCTTTTTCCCACAGCAGCAGATCGATGTGGCCTCGGGGAAACTGGGCAACCGCCTGGTTGGCGGCCTTCCAGTCGGTGCTGCCTGTCTCTAGCCCGCGCGGCAAGTCGGCAAACACAGAGCGGTAGGGCAGCGCGGGCACGGGGCTGGCGGCATCACTGGCTTGCAAGGTGTGCGCAGGCTCAGTCAGTGTGGGGCTCGCGGCTTGCGCATGCGCCGAGTTGGCCAGCCAAAGCGCCATGGTGAGTCCCAGGCTACCAGCGCAGGCGGACCGCCATCGCGGAGATGAAAAGTACATGGATGATTTCCTGATGCAAGGTGCAAACACGCGCCCGCAGGCGGCGCGGAGGCAGCCAGGGGCGAACTACAGACCCACTACGGGCGATGGCGTCAGGAAATGGGGGGTTTTTGGGCCAATGCCGACCAGGCGCTGGCAAAGCGGTCGGCGCGGGGTGGCAACTGCACGTGCGGGCTGACAGAGGGCAGGGCCACATGCCACTCTGAAGGTAACGCTGCGGACGCGCACATTTGGCAGAGTGAGCAGTTTTCGCAGCCGTCGTGAGAGGCCAGCGTGGTGGCGGGCTGCGCCGTGTGGTGGGCGGCCAGCGCCATCTCTTCGCAATGGTGGCCGCTGGGGTGCGTGTCGCTGGCGGCAGCCGAGGCGCTCATGTCCATGGCCAAGGTCGCGGCCATGCGGGTCGCCATCAGCTCAGTGGCCATGCCGCGCAGGGGCGCCAAGGCGATCAAGAGTATGAGGAGGACAACACGCATGGGGAGATGATAGTTCGCAGCGCCGCGAGTTTCTAGAGGATCTGTGCCCTATCTTCTGTGCCAATACACCCACGTAGCGATGGCACCCGCCACCAGCGCGATGGCACCGCCCAAGCCCCACTGGATGGCGCGGGTTTGCACGCAGTCTCTGCAGACGCGGCCGTGCCGGTCGTGTTTGTCGTGTGGGTCGGGCACGGCACCGCAGCGGTAACAACGGCCGGCGCGCGCCCACTGCTCGCGCCGCCTGGTGCGCCAAGCGAACACCGCCACCAACACCAGCAACACCACCACCAAAAAGTTGAATCCGAGTTTGATCATGGTCTGGCGGCGGTACGAGGCATTAGTGAAATAACAGGGGGTGAGCCCGCGCATGTGGGGCGCACGGATGGGCCAGACTGTACCGTGTCCGGGCCCGCCCATGCCATAGGCGGAGCGACTGAATGGTTCACTGAATGAACGTGGCGACATTCCCCCGTCTGCCGGCTTGTGGGCTTATTTCTTGGTGTAAATCTGGTCGAAGCTGCCACCATCGGCAAAGTGCGCTTTGTCCGCTTTGTCCCAGCCACCAAAGGCCTCTTCAATGGTGAACAGTTTCAGCTTGGGTAGCTGCTTGGCGTATTTGGCCTGGGCCTTGGCGCTGGTGGGACGGTAAAAGTTCTTGCCGATGATGTCTTGGGCTTCTTCGGTGTAGAGGAACTTCAGGTATTCCTCAGCGACTGCGCGCGTGCCTTTGCGGTCCACGTTTTTGTCCACCACCGTGACGGGCGGTTGGGCCAAGATGCTGATCGATGGGTACACAAAGTCCACTTTGCTTCCAAACTCTTTCTCCAGCAAGTACGCCTCGTTTTCCCAGGAGATGAACACATCGCCTTGGGCGCGCTGTGCAAACGTGATGGATGAGCCCCGCGCACCCGTGTCCAGCACCGGCACATTGGCGTACAACTTCGCTACAAAGTCTTTAGCTTGGGCTTCGCTGCCGTACTTGCGCTTGGCAAATTCCCAGGCGGCCAAGTAGTTCCAGCGTGCCCCGCCGGAGGTCTTTGGATTCGGGGTGATAACGCTGACGCCGGGTTTGATCAGGTCGTCCCAGTCTTTGATGCCTTTCGGGTTACCGGCCCGCACCACCAATACGATGGTGGATGTGTAGGGGCTGGACGCCAGAGGCAGGCGCTTTTGCCAGTCGCTGGTGATCCAGTTGCCGTTTTTGTGCAGGGCATCTACATCGCCCGCCAACGCCAGTGTGGCCACGTCCGCGTCCAGCCCGTCGATGATCGCGCGCGCCTGTTTGCCCGAGCCACCGTGGCTTTGCTTGATGGACACGTCTTGGCCGGTCTTGGCCTTCCAGTGCTTGGCAAAGGCGGCGTTCTACTCCACATACAGCTCGCGGGTCGGGTCGTAGGACACGTTGAGCAAGGTAACGCTTTGTTGCGCCAAGGCCTGACCGGTCGCGGCAGCCAAGGTGCCCGCGACCACGAGCGTACCGAGGCTGCGGCGGGACAGGGAGGCACCGCGACGCGCGGCAGCAATAGATGCAAAAGGCATATCAACTCCAAAAAATAACGCGGGAATGCGATAAGCGCGATTCTGTAAGCCCCATGTTCAAACTGGAACAACAAAGATTTCACTTCTTCATAACCAAATCATCCATAGGTAGGGCGAGATAATCCCGAGCTTTCGCACAGCAACGAGGTCACGATGGCGCAACGCAAACCCTTGTACGCCCTGGCCGCCAGCATGATGGTGGTCTTGTGCGCGGTGTGGGGACTACAGCAAGTGGTGCTGAAGGCCACCGCTGCTGACATCGCCCCGGTGATGCAAATAGCCTTGCGCTCGGGCATTGCGGCGTGCCTGGTCGCGCTGCTGATGTCTTGGCGCGGCGAGCGCATGGTCTTGCGCGATGGCTCCTTGCTGCCCGGCCTGGCAGTGGGCGTGTTGTTTGCCTTGGAGTTTTTGTGGGTGGCCGAGGGCTTGCGCCACACCAGTGCGTCGCACATGGTGGTACTGCTGTACACCGCGCCCATTTTTGCTGCGCTTGGCTTGCACTGGCGCTTGCCCGCAGAGCGTTTGGGCGCTTGGCAGTGGGCGGGTATTGCGCTGGCGTTTTCTGGCATGGCCATGACTTTTTGGGGGCGAGGTCAGCCTGCCACGGCAGATGCCGCTGCCATGCTGTGGGGAGACTTTTTGGGCGTGTTGGCTGCCATGTGCTGGGCGGCCACTACGGTGGTGGTGCGTTGCTCGGTGTTGTCTGTGGCGCCGCCTGCCCAAACCTTGCAGTACCAACTGGTGATGGCCTGTGTGCTGCTGTGGGTCTGCGCCCTGTTGACAGGCCAAAGCCAGGTGCATGCGACACCTGCGGTCTGGGCCAGTCTGGCCTTTCACGGGGTGATCGTGTCGTTTGCGAGTTATCTGGCCTGGTTTTGGATGCTGCGCACCTACTTGGCGTCGCGCCTGGGTGTGTTCTCGTTCATGACACCGCTGTTTGGCATGCTGTTCGGCGGCTGGCTGCTGGGCGAACCCATTGAGGCGGGTTTTTTGTTGGGTGCCGCACTGGTGTTGGCGGGCATTGTGCTGGTGAGCGCGGGGCCGACGCTGGGGCAGATGTTTAAGAAGCGGGCAGCGGGCAACGGTGTGTAAGCCGTCAGCGAGTGCAATGGCACCCCCATGGTGCGATCCCCGCTGGCATAACACTTGCATTGCCTAGCACGCGGGGCAGCCACTTCGGTTTGCTTCTTCACGATGGACGCTAGGGTTCCGGTTGCCTCTCACAGGGCGATGTCTGGTCCGAGAGCAGCCGGACGGCAGTGGCGTTTCACCACTGCGGGCTCCACGGCGGGACAAAAGCCCGGGAGGTTCACTTCAGGATTGAAGTGGTCTCCCGCATTTGTTCAACAACCTGGAGTCTCGCGATGTCTTTCTCTCTTTTTTCGATCTCCCGTGCGTTCCAACGCAGCGTGGCTGGTGCTTGTGTGGCCCTGGCTGGTGCGGCTGCCCTGAGCTTTTCTGCACCTGCCATGGCTGAAGTCAAGGTTGGGGTCTCCGACTGGCCGGGCTGGGTTGCTTGGTATGTGGCCGAGCAAAAAGGCTTCTTTAGAAAGCACGGCGCCGACGTCAAGTTGGTCTGGTTCGCCAACTACACCGATTCCATTTCCGCGCTGTCTTCCGGCCAGCTCGATGCCAACTCCCAGACCTGGTCTGACACTCTGGGCCCCTTGGCCAAGGGCCTGCCTTTGAAGACCATCTTGGTGAACGACAACTCGGCCGGTAACGATGCACTCATGGTGGGCCCCAAAATCACCTCGTTTGCCCAACTCAAGGGCAAGAAAGTGGCACTGGAGCAGTTCAGCATCTCCCACTTTGTATTGGCAACGGCACTGGCCAAAAACAACATGAAGCTCAGTGACGTGAGGATAGTCAACCTGTCGGCAGGCGATGCCGCAGCGGCTTTTATCAGCGGCAAGGTGGATGCTGCTGTGCTCTGGAACCCCTGGGTGAATCAGATCGAGAAGAGCGGCAAAGGCCGCGCGATGTTCACCTCCAAAGATATGCCCGGCCTGGTGCCCGATTTGCTGGTCGCGCAAGAGAAGTCCATCAAGACCAAACGCAAGGATCTCGTGGGAATGATCAAGGCTTGGTTTGACACCGAAAAGTTCATTCGCGAGCAACCTGCCGAGGCCGCCAAGATCATGGCCAAGGTGGTGAGCATGTCCCCCGAGGAATACGCCGTGTTTATGCCCGGCACCAAGTTCTTTGATGCGGCTGCCAACACCGCCGCGTTTGACCCCAAACAGCCCCAGTCGCTGGCGGCCACAGCGCCCACCATTGCTGCCTTCCTGGGCGAGCACAAACTGATCGAGGGCAAGCCTGACGCCACCAAGGGTCTGGACGGTAGCCTGCTCCAAGAAGCGCTCAAGTAAAGGGGCTGCCATGTGGTCCATCCGGTTGGCGATACCTCGCCGCACCTATGGTTTGCTGGCGTTGGCCGGACTGGTGCTGCCCCTGCTTGCGTGGGGGCTGCTGAGCCTGTTCGGTGACGTGAACCCGGTCTTTTTGCCTGGGCCGGATAAGGTGCTGCTGCGCATCGTCTCCTGGGCTACGGAAGATGAACTGCTGGGCGATGCATTCATCAGCACGATGCGTGTCGTCGCCGGCTGGGCCTTGTCCGCGCTGATTGCGGTGCCGCTGGGCCTGTTCATCGGCAGCTGGCGTGCGGTGCAAGCACTGTTGGAGCCTTTGACAGACTTCATCCGCTACATGCCTGCCGTAGCCTTTATTCCACTGGTGATGTTGTGGGTTGGTATCGACGAGGGGGCCAAAGTGGCCATCATCTTTATCGGCACGTTTTTTCAGATGGTGCTCATGGTGGCCGAGGACGTACGCCGTGTGCCCATGGCACAGATCGAGGCCGCACAAACCATGGGGGCCACGCGCCGCGAGGTGGTCGAAAAAGTCATCCTTCCCTCGGCCAAACCCGCCTTGCTCGATACCTTGCGGGTCACTATGGGGTGGGCCTGGACTTATCTGGTGGTGGCGGAGCTGGTGGCCGCCAATTCCGGCTTGGGTTTTGCCATCCTGAAAGCCCAGCGGTTTTTGCAGACGGACAAAATTTTTGCAGGCATTTTGCTGATCGGCTTTATCGGGCTGGCCATTGACCAGCTGTTTCGGTTGCTGCATCGCAAGGCATTCCCCTGGGCGCATACACGGTGATCGCCATGATGAAAATTGAATGCAAGAACGTCTTTAAGACCTTTGGCACCACCACCGCCCTGCAGGAGGTGAACCTGGGCATTGCCGATAACGAATTCGTGACCTTGGTCGGTGCATCCGGTTGCGGCAAATCCACCCTGTTGCGCACGCTTGCGGGGCTGGAAACGCATAGCGCTGGCGACGTGCTGGTGAACGGCAAACCGGTCACTGGCCCTGGCCAGGATCGCGCCATGGTTTTCCAGCATTACAGCCTCTACCCCTGGTTGCGGGTCGAAGAAAACATCCGTTTTTGCCGCCAGCTCAGTGCCCACACCGAGGGCCGTAGTAGCGCCGATGTGGAGGCAGCTTCCGGCCGAGCGGACGCCCTGCTGCGCCTCATGGGCCTGACCGCTTCGGCCAAGGCCTACCCGAACCAACTCTCGGGCGGCATGCAGCAGCGCGTGGCGATTGCCCGTGCGTTGATGGGCCGCCCGGACATGCTGCTGATGGACGAGCCTTTTGGAGCGCTGGACGCCCAGACACGCGAAGTGATGCACGACCTGATCTTGTATGTGCACCGGCTGGAGCGCACCACCATTGTGTTTGTGACCCACGACGTGGAAGAAGCCATCTACCTCGGCCACCGCGTGGTGCTCATGGCACCGCGCCCTGGCCGCATCGATTCCATCTACGACGTACCTCTGCCTGCACAACGTAGCCAGGACATGAAGCTTGCGCCCGAGTTCACCCAACTCAAACGCCAGTTGCTGGACCGCATCCGCGAGACCTCTGGCATGAAGACCGATCTTGACCAATTGCAGCGCTTGAGTGGCGCTGCCGAAGTAGGAACCTCCGCATGACTGCCCCTAAGACGGCCCACCCCCCTGAATCCCTGTTGTGGGAAGAACACCTGCCCGGCGGCAACCACTGGTCCGGCCGCTTGCGCCGTGGCACCGCCTTACGCCTGACAGCCTGCCAAGGCGGTGCCAACGTTTCTGCCCTGTTCTTCAACGCCGAGCAGCCGCTAGAGCGCTACAACATGCCCGACACCCTGAAGTCACAGCACACCTCCCACCTGACGGCAGGCTATGTCTGCCAGTCGGACATGGGCCGCGTGTTGTGCTCCATCACCGCCGACAGCCTGGGCTGGCACGACACCTGGTGCGGCGTAAGCGACGCGGCCATGGTGCACGCCCGTTTTGGCGAGAAAAACTACCAGCAGCACCGCAACGCCATGCACCGCAACGGGCGCGACAACCTGCTCATCGAGCTGGCCAAGTGGGGGCTGGGTCCGCGCGACCTGGTGCCCTGCGTCAACTTCTTCAGTAAAGTCGTGACCGACGAAGTGGGAGCCTTGCGCCATGTGCCAGGCCACAGTACGGCTGCAAGCTACGTGGACTTGCGCTTCGAGATGGACACCTTGGTCATTCTGACCAGTGCGCCGCATCCGCTGGATGCCAACCCCGTTTACGCCCCCGCAGATGTGCTGTTGAGCGCGTACCGGGCCGCCCCCGTGGCCGCTGACGACGCCTGCCGCACGCGCTGCGCGCAGAACGGCCGTGCCTTCACCAACACAGAACGTTATTGCGGAGTCGCAGCATGAGTGCCTTGCGTGAAAGTACCCTCGACCCGGCACTGGCCGTGCTGGACCAGATCTGCCTGGCCGGTGACCCCTGGATGGGCACCGTGCGCGCTGGCCAGACCTTTCGCATTCTGGACCTCGAAGGCAACCAGGCGGTAGACACGCTGTTTTACAGCGCCGCTGACGGCCAGGAGCGCTACAGCGCCGCTGACACCATCGCCCGTAACGGCCAGCTCTACCTTGGCCTGGGCTCCAAGCTCTACTCGAATGAAGGCAGCGTGATGCTCACCATCACCGCCGACACCTGCGGCCGCCACGACACCCTGGGCGGCGCTTGCTCCAGCGAAAGCAACACCGTGCGCTATGCCTTGGACAAGCGGCCCATGCACAGCTGCCGCGACAGCTTCATGGTCGCCCTGTGTCATCACCGCGAGGCCGGCCTGCTGGGCCTGGGCAAGCGCGACATCGTTCCCAACATCAACTTCTTCATGAACGTGCCCGTCACCCCCGAAGGCCACTTGAGTTTTGCCGATGGCATCTCGGGCGCGGGCAAGTATGTGGAGATGAAGGCCGAGATGGACGTGGTGGCGCTGATCTCCAACTGCCCGCAGCTCAACAACCCCTGCAACGGCTACAACCCCACGCCCATCCGCTTGCTGGTGTGGAACTGATTGCTACGGCTATGACAGCGGACTGCGTATAGGCAACGGGTGCCAGCAGGTGAATTCACGCCGCAAGGCCGCGCCTGCCACGGGACGACTCGTGGCACGTTTACCAACCGGCGGGACGGCCCGCCACCGGGGAAGATCCTCATGTTTGATACCGTATTGATTGCCAACCGTGGCGTCATCGCCTGCCGTGTGATCCGCAGCCTCAAGGTGCTGGGCTTGCGCTCGGTGGCGGTGTATTCCGAAGCCGATGCAGACTCCTTGCATGTGGCCATGGCCGACGAGAGCGTCTGCATCGGCCCGGCACCGGCTTCCCAAAGCTACCTGAACGTGCAGCGCATCCTCGAGGTGGCTCAGGCCACCGGGGCGGGTGCCATCCACCCCGGCTATGGCTTTTTGTCCGAAAACCCCGACTTCGCTCAGGCCTGCGAGGACGCAGGCATCGCCTTCATCGGCCCCACCCCGGCGCAGATGCGGGCCTTCGGCCTCAAGCACACCGCCCGCGCCTTGGCGGAAGCCCACGGTGTGCCGCTCCTGCCGGGAAGTGGCTTGCTGGTTGACGTCCAGCAGGCGCTGGCAGAGGCGGCACGCATCGGGTACCCCGTCATGCTCAAAAGTACGGCGGGAGGCGGTGGCATTGGCATGCGCTTGATACGTAACGCGGCCGAGATGGGCCCCGCCTTTGCGGGCGTGCAGCGCCTGGCCAGCGCCAACTTCAAGGATGCGGGCTTGTTCTTGGAGAAGTTTGTTGAACGTGCCCGCCACATCGAAGTGCAGATCTTTGGCGACGGCCACGGCACTGTGGTGGCCGTGGGTGAGCGCGATTGCTCTGCCCAGCGGCGCAACCAGAAAGTGGTGGAAGAAACCCCCGCCCCCGGCTTGAGCGAGGCCACCCGCCAAGCCTTGCAAGATACCGCCGTGCGCCTGGCCCGCGCAGTGAACTACCGCTCTGCCGGAACCGTGGAGTACGTGCTCGATGCGGACACCGGTGCCTTCTATTTTCTGGAGGTCAACACTCGCCTGCAGGTAGAGCACGGGGTGACTGAGCAGGTATTCGGTGTGGATCTGGTGAGCTGGATGCTGCGCCTGGCACGGGGAGACCAGTTTCCCTTGACCGTGCCCACGCCCCACGGTGCATCTATCCAAGTCCGACTGTATGCGGAAGACCCCGCCCGCAACTTCCAGCCCTGCGCGGGCGTGCTGACGGAAGTGGTGTTCCCCGACCTGGCCATCGCCGGGCCGCCCCAAGATAGGCTGCCCCCCCGGGGGGGAGGGGATGGGACGCTGCCACGCGTACCTAGGGGCACACCTACCGTCCGCATCGAAACATGGGTCGCCACCGGCAGCGAAGTGCCGCCGAACTACGACCCGATGATCGCCAAGCTCATCGTCACCGGTGCCGACCGTGCGGACGCGGTGGCGAAGTTGCAGTCGGCACTGGCAGCCACCCGGTTGGGCGGCATTGAAACCAATCTGCGCTACCTGCGCGCAGTGGCCTCTGACCCCGTGTTCGTGCAAGGCCGCATGGTCACCCGCAGCCTAGGAGAGTTGCACTACCAACCACAGGCGTTGGAAGTGCTGGAGCCCGGTGTGCAAACCACCGTACAAGACCACCCGGGCCGCATCGGCTACTGGGCGGTGGGCGTGCCACCCAGCGGCCCGATGGACGACCTGGCCATGGGCCTGGCCAACCGTTTGGTGGGCAACGCACCCGGTACGGCGGCCTTGGAGTGCACGCTCAGCGGCCCGCGCTTGCGCGTGCATGCCGATACCGTCGTGGCGGTGTGCGGTGCGGCCATGGATTTGGCAGTGGATGGCCTGCCCTTGCCGCTGTGGCAGCCCCACACCATCCGTGCGGGCAGCGTGTTCAGCTTGGGCGCGGTGCAGGGCGCGGGTGCCCGCAGCTACCTGGCGGTGCGCGGCGGGTTGGATGTGCCGCTGTACCTGGGCAGCCGCTCTACCTTCACCTTGGGCCAGTTCGGCGGCCATGCCGGGCGCACCGTGCGTGCTGGCGACATGCTGCACGTGGGTGCAGACTATGCGGCGGATGTGCTGGCCAGCCTGCCTCCTGACGTAGTGCCCGCCTACGCAGCGCAGTGGGACATCGCGGTGCTCTACGGCCCGCACGGCGCGCCTGACTTCTTCACGGATGGTGATGTGCACATGTTCTTTGCGACCGATTGGGAGGTGCACTACAACTCTAGCCGTACCGGCGTGCGCCTGATCGGCCCCAAACCCGAATGGGCACGGCGCGATGGCGGCGAGGCAGGGTTGCACCCCTCCAACATCCACGACAACGCCTACGCCATTGGCGCTATCGATTTCACCGGTGACATGCCCGTCATCCTCGGGCCGGATGGCCCCAGCCTCGGGGGCTTTGTGTGTCCTGCGGTGGTGCTGGCCAGCGAGCGTTGGAAGCTGGGGCAGCTGCGTCCCGGCAACAAGGTGCGCTTTCGCTGCGTTACCGCCGAAGAGGCGGCGGCCTTGCACGCAGCCCACGTTGCGCGGGTGCAGCATCTGCACTACACCCCACCGGCCTTGCCATTACGCAGCACTGCGCTTGGTTCGCCGGTGCTGGCCCAGCGCGCCGCTCAGGGCGACCGCCCCGCGCTGGTGTTGCGCCAAGCCGGCGACCGCTACGTGCTGGTGGAGCTGGGTGACGCGGTGCTGGATATCGCTTTGCGCATGCGGGTGCATGCGCTGATGCACGCCCTGCAAGGCCAGAACCTGCCGGGCATTGTGGACCTGACGCCGGGCATCCGCTCCCTGCAAATTCATTTTGATCCGCTAGCGCTTGAGGTGCCTGCGCTGCTGGCTGCGATTTTTGTGGCGGATGACGCCTTGGGCGACACCGCAGACATTGAGGTGCCTTCGCGCACGGTGCACCTGCCGCTGTCTTGGGATGACAGCGCCACGCGTCTGGCTATCGAGAGATACATGCAGTCGGTGCGCCCGGACGCACCCTGGTGCCCAAGCAACATCGAGTTCATCCGGCGCATCAACGGGCTGCAAAGCATCGAGCAAGTCCAGCGCATCGTGTTCGAGGCGCGTTATCTGGTCATGGGGCTGGGCGATGTGTATCTGGGTGCACCGGTGGCTACGCCGCTGGATCCGAGGCACCGGCTGGTCACCACCAAGTACAACCCCGCCCGCACCTGGACGCCGGAAAACGCGGTGGGTATCGGCGGAGCCTATATGTGCGTCTATGGCATGGAAGGACCCGGTGGCTACCAATTTGTGGGCCGCACCCTGCAAATGTGGAACCGCTGGCGTGACGCCAGCAGTGGTGCCCCCGCGTTTGAAGCGGGCAAGCCCTGGCTGCTGCGCTTTTTTGACCAGATTTGCTTCTATCCCGTGGGCGAAGAAGAGTTGCTGCAAATCCGCCGTGATTTTCCCTCCGGGCGCTATCCGCTGCGGGTGGAGGAGGGGACATTTAGCCTGCGCGACTACCAGCGCTTTTTGCAAACCCATGCGACGGATATCGCCAACTTCCGCCGGGTGCAAGGCCAGGCTTTTGAAGAAGAGCGCGAACGCTGGCGCGAAGCGGGCCAGGCCGAATACCTCGGTGAGCCCGAGGTGCTCGATAGGGTGGGCGGCACCGACGCATTGCCAGCGGGTGCACGTGTCGCCACGACAGCCGTACCCGGCAGCGTGTGGAAGCTGCTGGTCGCGCAGGGCGCCATGGTGAGCGAAGGGGAGGCTTTGCTGATCGTGGAGTCGATGAAGATGGAATTTACTGTGCCCTCGCCCTGTGCCGGGCGGGTGTTGCAGTTGCTGTGCCGCGAAGGGCAGGCGGTGGGTGCCGGACAAAACGTTGTTGTGATTCAAGGAGAAAACGCATGAAAGCCACCTCCGTGTCCTTGAGTATTGCCAGCTTGCAACAAGCCTACCGCGACGGCTCGCTCACCCCGCTACAGTTGGTGGAGCACGTGGTGTCTGCCATTGGAGAGGACAGCCACCACGCATGGATCTACCGGTTTGACCTAGACACCCTGTGCGCGCGGGCCAGTGCGCTGATGGCGCGCGGCCCGCAGGGCCTTGCGCTGTGGGGCATTCCCTTTGCCATCAAGGACAACATTGACCTGGCCGGCGTACCCACCACCGCCGGTTGTCCCGACTACGCCTATACCCCACAGCACAGCGCTACGGTGGTGCAGCGTTTGTTGGATGCCGGGGCCATGGCCATCGGCAAGACCAATCTGGACCAGTTCGCCACGGGTTTGAACGGCACCCGTTCGCCCTATGGCGCATGCCGGAACTCTTACAACCCGGACTACGTCTCCGGGGGGTCGAGCGCAGGCTCTGCCGTATCGGTGGCCTTGGGACAGGTGAGCTTTTCGCTGGGTACCGACACGGCAGGCTCTGGCCGGGTGCCTGCAGGCTTCAACCATCTGGTGGGGCTCAAGCCTAGTTTGGGGTTGCTGTCGACCCATGGCGTCGTACCGGCTTGCCGTACGCTGGATGTGGTGTCCATCTTTGCGCTAACTGCTGATGACGCGCAGCAGGTGTTTGCCGTGGCCCACGCCCCGGACCCGCAAGACGCCTATTCACGTGCCACGCCCGCGCACGGTTTTGATTTCGGACGCGCCGCACACTGTCGCGTCGGTGTGCCCCGATCCGACCAACTGCAGTTTTTCGGCGACCAAGGCTACGCAAAGGTGTATGAAGAGGCCCGAGTCCACGCCCTGTCGCTGGGTGCCGAGTTGGTGGAAATGGACTTCGCACCGTTCCAGGAAACAGCCCGCTTGCTCTACGAAGGCCCGTGGGTGGCCGAGCGCTACCAAGCGATTCGGTCGTTTATTGATGCGCAGCCTGAGTCGGTGTTTCCGGTCACTCGTGAAATCACCTTGGGCGGTGCCACGCCGTTAGCGGCCGATGCGTTTGCGGCGCAGTACCGCTTGCGTGCCTTGGCCCAGCGCTGCAACGCCGTGTGGAGCGACATCGACTGCATGCTGCTGCCCACTTCGCCCACCATCCACACCGTAGAGGCCATGCTGGCTGAGCCCATCGCCCGCAACAGCGATTTCGGCTACTACACGAACTTCGTCAATCTGCTGGACTACGCTGCCATCGCGGTACCTGCGGGTTTTCGGCCCGACGGCATGCCGTGTGGCGTGACTTTTGTGGCTCCGGCCTTCACGGATCAGCCTCTGCTGCACCTCGCGCAACGCTGGCAACACGCCTTGCAAGGCAAGGCGGCAACTCTGGGGGCCACCGGGCACAGCGCTTTGCCCATGACGCCCTTGCAGGCCGTGCCCAGTGGCCAGGTGCAGGTAGCCGTGTGCGGAGCACATTTGGAAGGGCAGCCCTTGAACAGTCAGCTCACCAGCCGGGGTGCCCGGCTGGTGCAGCGCACCACCACCAGTCCTGACTATTGCCTTGTGGCCTTGTCAGATGGCAAGCGTCCAGGTTTGGCCCGTGTAGCGCAGGGCGGGATGCCCATTGACGTAGAGGTGTGGGAGATGCCGGTGCGGGAGTTCGGCAGCTTTGTGGCAGGGGTTCCGGTGCCTTTGGGGATAGGGCGCACCGTGCTGGCCGATGGCAGTCAGGTGCCAGGCTTTATTTGCGAGCCCGCCGGATTGGAGGGGGCTCAAGACATCAGCCACTACGGGGGGTGGCGTGCGTACCTCCAGTCCAAGGCGGGCTAGTCGCCCGGCGGGGAAAAAGGCACGCTTTGATGCACCCCTCTGCCGCTCGCTGCGCTGTTCCGTCTGCGGATGGCGCGTTGGTTCGACACGCCCTACCTGCCACTGGCCAGCCACAAAGAATGCAGAGGGATGGACTGTTCGCATCCGCATATCGATATACGGCATTTGTCTTGGACCTGAAACAGCAACCCAGTAGACTGCGCCCTGCCTTGCAGACGGGCCAACTTTACACATGCTTTGCAATTTGGCGAGAACGGGTACGACTTGCTCCTGCCTGTGTGGGCCTATCATCAAAACAATGGGTGGTATGCACGGCCCGTGCAATTGCCC